>NZ_JANFPJ010000019.1:0-70139 GCF_032227045.1 Pseudidiomarina fusca | reverse complement strand
CGGTCTGTCTCACTCTCATGCAAAGGTAAGATCAACCATTTAATCCGCTTACCCCCGCTTTTTAGGTGAAGAATAGGGCGACGAATAGGGCGACGAATAGTTTATTGGTTTGTGGCCGGCTCGGGCGTCATTTCCTGCCATAACTGAATGGGATTGCCTTCAGGGTCTGCTAAGCGCGCAAATCTGCCGTTGGGGTAAGTTTCCGGGTCAACTTTCACTTCAATGCCGGCTTCGTGCAATTGAGCCACCATGGCATCTAAGTCGCGGACCCGAAAGTTAAACATAAATTGCTGAACGTCAGCACCAAAATATTTGGTTTTGCTATTAAACACACCAAACACTGTGCTGCCACCGGCCTGCACCCATGGCTGTTCTTCGTAGGTTTTAGGCTTTTGTTTTACGCCTAAATGTTCTTCATACCATTTGGCTAACGCTGCAGGGTTTTCCGCTTTAAAAAATACTCCACCAAAACTTAACACGGCTTCGCGATCGGCTGCAGCGGCGGTGGTTAACATGCCCGCAGCTAGCGCCGCAGCAATGGTTTTATTTAGCTTGCTCATGTTTCGTCCTTTTATTGGTCAAGATACACCAAAATATCACCAGGCTGGCAGTTAAGCTCACGACAAATTGATTCTAATGTGCTGAATCGAATAGCTTTTACCTTGCCTGTTTTCAGCAGCGACAAATTAGTCATGGACACACCAACGCGCTCAGATAGTTCGGTAAGCGACATTTTGTTTTTGGCTAATTCAACATCTAAGTTAATTTGAATGGCCATATTAAACTACTTCGACAGCGTGTTCGTCGGTTAAAAAATGATAAGCCAATAGTAACATCAGCGCCGGAAACAAAACGATGTTAACCACGGCAAGTACAAGCGTTAATTGCAGTACTGCGGCAATAAGCATGCCAACCGCAAATAGTTTGAGCGTGGTGGGTAGCGCAATAAAACGCGCAAGCATAGCTGAGCACATGCCAATAAGTGCAAAACAATAGAGAAATAAAAACACAATGCCAGCAACTAAGGTTACGTCAATGATGGTTTCCGTTATGCTGGGAAATAAGCCCAAACCAAGCAAAATATCAACGGCAACTGTGCTATGAAATAGGGCAACAGAAAACGCCATGGCCAACAGCATATTGGCAATCAACCCGCCGCCAATTTGGTCACGAAAGTACTTACTGAGACTGAAATACACGTAAATTTCGAGTGCGCCGATGGCCACAAATAAAATATCCCAACCACTCAGTTCAAGAAAATCAGCGCGGAAGGCCATTTCAGCGTTATCGATAATAAATCCGAAAGTGGCTATCCAATAAATTGGAAACAATACCGCGAGGGTTATAGCGGCAATGCCGGCGAGTTTGTATTTGGTGTTATCCATGGTTTATCTCCAAATTGATGTGTTTATAAAATAGACGCGAAATAAACGTTTTGCAATAAATATTTTATGATAAACATAAATTAAATGACTTTTGATTTATACAAAACCAGCCGCCACCTTGTGTGCCGTAAAGATGCCGTAGTTAATTTCATTGAATGTGGTAACTTGTGGCTAACTATTTTGTGGAATACGCATCATGAACATTAATTCAAACCGATTAAAGCAATTACGTGCCGAGCGTAATTGGTCACAGGAACAGCTTAGTGAAATGTGCGGTGTTAACCTGCGCACTATTCAGCGCATAGAAACACGCGGTACGGCTTCGTTAGAAACCGCTAAAGCCTTGGCAGCAGTGTTTGAAGTGTCGGTTGATGAGTTGACCAGCAGCGATAGTGCCCCTGTAAAAAATGCTGTGCTGCAAAGCGTTTGGGGAAGTTTGCAGAATTTTGATGACTTTAGTGGCCGCTCAACACGTTATGAGTTTTGGTGGTTCTTTGTGCTTTTTGTGCTGGTGCTGGGTTTAGTGGAGTTCATTCATCCGGTTTTAATGAGCATGGTGGCTATTGTATTGTTGTTGCCGTTTTTAGCCGTATCTACGCGCCGTCTGCGCGATGCAGGGCAGAGCCCTTGGTGGCAACTGATGATGTTGGTGCCTTTTGGGATACTAATCGTCATGTATTACTGGGCCATGCCGCGACCAGAACAGCCGCCAGCTACCGAACGGTCCTCTGGTCAGTAATTTCTTAACTTCGCGACAGCGTTTTTATCAAGTGCCAACCAAATTTGGTTCTAATCGGCCCATGCACTTCTAGGGTGGGCTTGCCGAACACCACTTTATCGAATTCTGGCACCATTTGGCCGCGCCCAAACTCACCTAAGTCACCGCCTTTTTTGCCGGAGGGGCAAAGTGAGTGCTTACGTGCAAGGTCAGCGAACTTCTTGCCGCTGGCCAATTGCTGCTTTAGTTTTTCCGCTTCTTCACGGGTTTTTACTAAAATATGCAGAGCATGTGCGCGTGCCATAGCTTGGTTCCTTAGTTATCACGACCTACACGGAAGGCGCCCGCCGGGCCAGGATAGACGACTGGGCTTTCATAGCCATCTGCGCTGATACTAGCAACACCAAAAAAGTAATTATCAATCACCACGTTGTCTAAGGTGAATTGAGTAACATCGCCTACATAGCGACTAAATTGCCACTGTGGCTGATCGGTATAGCGCCAGTAAATTTTGTAGCCGGCAGCGCCTGGTACCTTGTCCCAACTGAGGCTGGTGCTTGGTTGCACAGCACCGGCAATAGCAACATTAGCTGGCGGTGCTGGGGCCCATGCCATGCTTGCTAATGATACCGCATTTAGCGCGGTCAGTTTAGCGGCGTAGTCAAAATCGACTCCGTCTAGGGTATCGCCAAATTTTATGCCATTTTCAGTGCGGAGGTCTTGATGCTGACGATTGTAGTTTTCGTTGGTTTCCATAATGCGCACACCCGGAAAACCTAAATCGTTAAACGGGCGATGATGGCCGCCGCGGCCAAAGCGGTCTAATCGATACACTACCATGGTGTCTAAGTTTGGAATGTAGCGATCAGCGATTTGGTCGATGTAGCGCGCCACGTTGCGGGTAGGTGAATCAACCTCGCCACCGGTAAAGCGGCGACGGTTAGCCTCGTTGGGCTGTTCATCCATGCGCGTACCTTCAGCAAATATACGGGCGGTGGTGTTATCTATCACACCGTTAATGCCCTCGATGTTGCCAATCATGTCGTTGTTTAATACGGCTTCGATAAACCAGCCATCGGCGAGGGCTTGCTCAGCCATAATCCGACCACCAAATAAGCCTTGCTCTTCGCCAGCTAAAGCAGCGTAAACAATACTGCCGTTAAATTGATACTTGCTCAGTACTCGGGCGGCTTCGAGGGTACCAGCTACGCCTGAGGCGTTATCGTTGGCACCTGGGGCATCAGAGGTGTAGTCCATCACATCGCTAACGCGTGAGTCGATATCACCAGACATGATCACGTAACGATTAGGATCGCTGGTGCCACGTTGCACAGCAATAACGCTGACTACTTCAACAGGATCTGGAATACGCGGTTCACCGCTGATCACACGACTTTGAAAGTAGACCTCAAGACAACCGCCACAGTCTGCGGAGATGCGTTCAAACTCGGCTTTTATCCAACGTCGGGCAGCGCCAATACCACGGGTATCTGATTCGGTTTCAGAAAGGGTGTGACGGGTGCCAAAGCTAACTAGTTTAGTGATATCGCGCTCGATATTATCGGCGTTTATTTGTGCTGCAATGTCGTGGAGCTTTTGTTGCTCGGCTGCTTCTGGTTGCTTATCTGTGGCTGCAATCGCGCCGACACTGAACGCCAAACTGCCACTACTTAGCGCTAGAGCTAAAGCTGGTAGCCATTTACGTTTGGTTGGGGTTCGCAAAGATCTGTTCATAAGAGTCCCTGGTTGTTGTATTAGTTTGTCTTACTTTGCTTCTAATGGGCCTAGTTGTCTAACTCTTGCGCTAGCAAAATACGCTCAATAACGGGTTAGATGCGACAATATACGATAAATAGTATAGGAGCGTTCACTCTGTTTGGATAGGCTCGATTCTTTTGTTGTTGCCCCTATAGCAGCCAATCAATCGGCAACAAGCCAAAAAAGCCGGAGGCAAAGCGCTGAAACCAACTGGTTTGGGGTTCTTGATCATGTCTGATGTTGCCTTCAGGACGTCGTTCTAACCAGTACATGTGGCCATCTTCGTCTAGCAGCACCTGATAACTGCTGTAGGGTACGTTATTGGTAAAGGTTTCAGCGAGTTGTGTCGCTAGATGCTGGTTATCAATAATAAATCCAAGCTCAGTATTCAACCTAGCCGAACGCGGGTCAAAATTAAATGACCCGACAAAAATACGGTACTGATCTACGGCAAACGTTTTGGCATGCAAACTTGAAGCTGAGCTAGAAAATGCGCCGGTTTTAGTGGGATCAGAGCTGCCATTATTGGGGCGCATTTCAAACAGTTGAATACCAGCTTCTAATAAAGCGCGCCGCCGTTTGGCGTAACCTGAATGAACAATCGCCACATCGGTGGTGGCAAAGGCATTGGTGAGTACTTTTACTTCAACGCCCTTTGCGGCGATGGTGGCAAGTGCATCTACACCAGCTGCAGTAGGCACAAAATAGGGTGATACCAAGAGAAGTTGTTGTTCAGGGGAACCTATGGCTCGGGTGAGGGCGTCGGTAATAAGTTCCTCAGGTGCTGCAGTGCCAAGCCCCTTGTTGGGGCTATCACTGATCATGGCGACGTTAGCCCATTGCCAGCGCTTGGCTTGAATAAGCTTGTCTAGGCTAACCTGCTGCGGTGTCACTAAGTCTGCCAAGTCGTTATTAGGAGGGCCTTGTCGCGGGCTATTGGCCGGTGGGTGGAGGAGTTCGTAGGGGTAAGCTGAATCGCTATTCCAATACTCATCAAAATCGTCTGAAACAGCGTTAACAACTGGACCCATGGCGAGTACATCAAGGTCGGCAAAGTAAAAACCGTCCGTGCGGTCAAAATAGTCATTGCCGATGTTGCGGCCACCGACAATGGTGGCCAAGTTATCAACAGTAAATGATTTATTGTGCATGCGCCGATTGGCTCGCGAAAAATCAAACATAAACCCAAGAGCACGCGAAAAACGTGGAATAAACGGGTTGAATAAGCGCACCTGAATATTAGGGTGTTGATTGAGGTAGGCAAACCAGACATCGGCGTCACGCGAATGTAAGTCGTCCATCAACAAGCGCACCCTTACCCCACGTTCAGCTGCAGCATAGATGGCCTCGAGTAATTGTTGGCCTGAGCTATCGTTACGCCAAATATAGTATTGCAAATCAAGACTTACGTCTGCTTGCGCAGTTAACAGTAAGCGGGTTGCGAGTGCTTGTTCTGCATCGGCTAACATCACCACGGCACTTTGTTGCGAAGAGCTTGTGGCTAAGTGATCCTCTAGTACGGGAAGAATGCGTTGCCCCAAACGACTATGCTGAGTTTGTGCCAAGTTGAAAGCGTAGCTGGCTTCGCGCTGAGTTAGATCAGGTAAACCTGTGCATGCTGCACAGCAGAACAATAATAGTGATAACAAAAATACTCGAAACATGGTCATGGTGATTGCCTTAGTTACCACGGTGCGCGGTGTTAGACTTTAGTCTAAGACCAACCTAAACCCCTACATTAAGGCGTAGAATAGCGCGCTTTGAATACCTGCATAGCCATTAATTAGCAAAGAATGCAGTCTTGTGAGTTAACAATACAGGTACAACTATGTCTACAGAATCTAGAATTTTATGTCCAGCGTTACAACAACGGGTGACTACTGCTGAAGCCGCTGCGGCCATGATCCCTGCAGGAGCCAACGTTGGGATGAGTGGCTTTACTGGCGCTGGCTATCCCAAAGCCGTACCAGGAGCCCTCGCTGAGCGAATTAAAGCGCATAATGCGGCTGGTGGTAAGCCCTTTCGCATTAATGTGTTAACCGGAGCTTCAACTGCGCCTGAATTAGATGGCAAGCTGGCAGAAGTAGATGGTATCGAAATGCGTTTGCCGTTTCAAAGCGATCCTATTTGTCGCGAACGCATCAATAATGGCACCATGAATTATGCTGACTATCACCTTTCTGAAGTAGCTCAATACGCTTGGTCGGGTTTTTTTGGCAAGATGGATATCGCCATTATTGAAGTGGTAGGTATTCGTGAAGATGGTTCTCTGATCCCCTCGTCGTCGCTGGGTAACAACAAAACCTGGATTGAGCAAGCTGATAAAATCATCCTTGAGGTTAACCATAAGCAAAACGCACGCATGGAAGGCATGCATGATGTCTATTATGGTGCGGCGTTACCGCCTAACCGTAAGCCGATTATGTTGACTGAACCAGGCCAGCGCATTGGCGAGCTTTATTTACGCTGTCCGATTGAGAAGGTGGTGGCGGTTGTTGAGACGAATGCTGCCGATCGTAACACGCCATTTAAAAAGCCAGATGATGCGTCGCGTAAGATTGCCGAACATATTCTCGAGTTTTTTGACCGTGAAATTAAATTGGGTCGCTTGCCAAAAGGTCTGTTGCCGTTGCAATCAGGCGTGGGCAACATTCCTAACGCGGTGTTAGAGGCGCTTGATAGTGGTCCTTATAAAAATCTAACGGCATACACCGAAGTCATTCAAGACGGCATGTTAAAAATGTTGAAGTCGGGCACCTTAGCCATGGCATCGGCTACGGCTTTTTCATTAAGCCCAGAAGGCATTGAAGAGTTTGATAAAGACATCGAATTTTATCGCCAAAAAATTCTGTTGCGCTCACAAGATATTAGTAACCATCCTGAAGTGGCACGGCGCTTAGGGGTTATTGCTACCAACGGTATGATCGAAGCGGATATCTATGGCAACGTGAACTCAACCCACGTAATGGGTACGCGCATGATGAACGGTATTGGTGGTTCAGGTGACTTTGCCCGAAATGGCTATTTGTCGATCTTTATGTCGCCATCTACCGCGAAAAACGGCAAAATTTCGTCGATTGTGCCAATGGTGTCGCATGTCGATCATACGGAGCACGATGTTAAAATTATCGTCACTGAGCAAGGCTTGGCTGACTTACGTGGGTTAGCTCCGCGTCAACGGGCCTTGGCTATCATCAATAACTGTGCCCACCCTGATTTTAAAGAGCAGTTATTAGATTACTTTGAGCGGGCTTGTGCGAGTGGCCGTGGCATGCACACACCGCACTTGCTGAATGAGGCGTTAAGCTGGCACGAACGCTTCGAGCAAATAGGTACTATGAAGCCTAACGCCTAGGCTAGCTGAATGACATGCGCTTAGGGTAAGCGCATGTCAATTCGTAGTTGCAGAGGTTGGTCGGTTTTGCCAGGAACATACCGCCAGCGCTGTAATGCGGCGATAACATTATCATCAAACACGCCCTCTGGTTGTGACTTCAGCACTTTAATATCCACCGGCTTGCCGTCGTTTCCAATCCGAAATTCTACCTCAACATAGCCTTCAATCCCCTCGGCTGCTGCCGCTTCCGGGTAGCGAGGATTAATACGGACAATCGGTGTGATGGTTTCTGCAGCCGCAGCTTGGGTAGGCGTTGAAATAGCTGGCGTATGCCAGAGCATACTTGCACTAACCATTCCCACGGCAGCAAGCACTAGGGGGAACTTTCGTAAGGGGTGGTGCTGCTGTAGTGTTTGAATGCGTTCTTTCATGAGATTAAATCTCCCTTGTTGATAACCGTAATGAGTACTGCAAGGGTTCACGACAGGGCCACCCCAAGCTCGGTTGGTACTGGTTTTGAGTAAAGCATGGGCATAGCCAACCCCATGCTGCGGTGAGGTGCGATGCTGACTAAGCACATCAGCATCACAGGCTAATTCTTGATCGGCACGAAAGCGCTGATAACCAAGCCAAGCCAATGGATTAAACCACTGCACGCTGAGCAACAACCAAGCGAGGAGATTGGCTTGGGTGTCATGACGCCGCCAATGAGTCAGCTCATGCCTAAGTATTAATCGTTGCTCGAGAGTGCTGTAGCGTTTATTAAAATCCGTGGGTAATAGCAAGGTTGGACGCCACCAACCAAATACGCCGGGGCTTGTTCCGGGCGCAGTGGTGGCCACAGTAAGGCCCAATCGGTTCTGCTTGGGTAGCTGCTGTAAGCGCCATTGCCCCAAGCCAATAAGGCTCAGCATAAGAGCTACGCCTAGCAGCCAAACGCCACTAATTAATGGCATCCAAGCATCCTTCTTACTAACTAGCTCAGTAGGGGTAGCCCAAAGGGCGGTATAGCTTTGTAGGGCCTGTGCAGCCGTACTCAAACCAAGCTTTTGTAAAACCCAGTAGAGGCTTTCGCCAAGCCAAGGGCCAGCAACAATAGCTAGGTAACTGATAGGCACCAAAGCCCAAAGTAGATACAAGGAACGTGGCCCCAAGTGACGCAACAGGCGCTGATGGCCCGTGGTGAAAATAACGCACAGCACTGAGGTGCAAAGGGTTATGAGCAGAACACTGGAGGTTAGCATGACGAGTCCTCTTGTTGCTCCCACTCAGCGATAATGGCCTTCAGTTGGGCGACATCCTGATCGCTAAGCTGACCCTGTTGCGCAAAACCGGCAACTAACCCAGCGACACTACCGGCAAACAAATTATTAATGAGCTTTGAACCGGCTCGCTGTTGATAATCTTGCTGTGCAAGGATGGGGCTGTAGCGATAGGCGCGGCCGTCTTTTTCAAAGCTCAATGCGCCTTTTTTTACTAGGCGGTTAAGTAACGTTTTTATGGTTTTCTCATGCCAATCTTCTTGTTGTTGCACCCGCAGCACTATATCAGCAGATAGTAACGGGGCTTGTTGCCACAATACATTCAAAATAACGAGCTCGGCATTAGAGATTTCTACGGGTTCAGTCATCACTGTTATCCTCAATTACAAATGTAATCTTTGATTTGAGATTACACCTGTAATCAAAAAGATCAAGGGATTATTTTCATTCATTAACTGGGGGATTAGGTTGGATTCCTTAGTTCGTCAGCATTATTCCTTAGCTGGTGAGATGTTGCTGGCGGGTTGAAGGTAGGGGCGTTAATACTTGCCCTCAACAGCACAACAACTCACAAGGAATCAATCATGAACACACAAACTCAAGTCAAAGTTTTTGGTCTCGTTAGCTTAGTTAGTTTGGCTTTGTCGGCAACTTTAGGTGCACAGCAGTTGCTTCAGCAACCAGCAGAACCTGCGACAACGGCGCATTTTAAAACCCTTTCGGTAGAGCGTTTGAATGTAGTAGAAGCGGACGGAACCGTTAAGCTTTTGCTGACCAATACTGAGCGCTTTCCGGTAACCGAAGAAGTGAACGGACGTATTCTTAACGAAGATCGTAAAAAACGAGCAGGCATGTTGTTTTTCAACGAAGAAGGCATGGAGGCTGGTGGCTTTATTTTTGATGGCAGCCGTAACGAGCAGGGTCACAGTGCGGGCATGTCGTTAACTTTTGATAAGTACGATGGCGACCAAGTGATGCAATTATTAACGGTAGATGAGCAGCGTGGTGAGCGCCGTATCGTACGCTCAGGATTAGCTTTTAACGACCGTCCTGAGTTAGAAACACAACAAAAGGTGCGTGACATTCAGCGTGAACTGGCGCAAATAGAAGACCGTCAATTACGCCGACAAAAATACATGGAATATCAACAGCAAGGTTATTTAGGCGGCGCTACACGAGTACTGCTAGGAAAAACGAGCCAAGCGAATAACGGCTTATTCTTATTTGCCAGCGATGGGTCGCCGCGCGCTATGTTTTATGTAGACGAGCAGGACGAAGTGCAGTTACAGTTCTTTAATGCCGCAGGTGAAATTACTCATTCGTGGACGGCTGGCGCTGCTACCGAGCAGGCACCGCAATAGGCTTTCTGACAGATAAGGGCCGACCCTATGCTAAGACGTTGGTGTCAATTTTTACAAATAGACCGCACCTTTTTGGTGCTGGTCTTTTTGTTGTGTTATTTGCTGGTGATTTATAACCGTGTAAGCAGCGGGATGCTGTCTTGGTATACTTTTACCCCAGAAGGCCCCGTAGCTGAATTCATTGCTGCGCTGATTATTTTTAGTTTGGTGCGGATGAGTCTGCAGCGTTTCAGTTTGGCCCCGGATGGCGTTACTCACCAGCTACAGCCGGTGGCACCGCCGTCTGCCGCAACCTATGCGATGGCTGCGGTAAGCACAGTGGTGCTTTATTTGTTGTTTTATAACGGATTGGGGCTAGCCATAGCCGCTCTATTTGGCAATATTGATCGTAACTTCTCGCAACTGCAAGTGCTGCAAGGTAACCTGCAAGCCTTCATCAACGTGATACTTTTTGGTGGCTTGTACTTGGCCTATACCCACAGCCGTAGCCTGAATCAATATCGAACGGCATTACGCGAGGCGCAACAGCAGCACGAGCAACAGCTGGCTCAGGCCCATATTCGGCAGCTTAAAGCGCAGCTTAATCCACATTTTGTGTTCAATTCATTGAATACCTTAGATGAGTTGATGGTGCTTGATGTTGAACGTGCCAGCGGCTTTTTACATGATTTTGCTGATATCTATCGCCAAGCTTTACAGCATACCGGTGATGCCTTGGTACCCTTAGCCCAAGAGATTGAGTTTGGGCGAAAATATTTTGCGCTTATGCAAGCAAGATTAGGCCCTCATTATCAGTTGGAGTGGCATGTTGATGACGAGCAAGTTGAGGGATTATGTTTACCCCCTTTTAGCTTACAAATCTTGCTAGAAAATGCTTTAGTTCACAACCAAGCCAATGTGGATAACCCTTTAGTTATTCATGTGTATTTGCAGAATAACGAACTCATTGTGGATAACATGATTCAAGCTCATCGTATACCTAAGCAACAGCATAATGGTACCGCATTGGCAAACCTCTCTCAGCAGTGTCTCCATATGTGCGGCTACCCGGTGCAGGTTGTGGCGGGGCCCGAACGCTTCAGTGTGAGGGTGCCTCTAGTTAGCCAGTCTTCAACAGAGGTTAGCTAGCATGATTAACGCCGTGATTATTGAAGATGAACCATTAGCTCGCAGCAAACTAAAACGTTTGTTAAACCAATTAGATGCGTCTATTCGGGTGGTGCGTGAGCTTGAAAGTGTGGCTCAGGTTCGCCAGTGGCTCACCGAACAAGCGTCACAAGATAAGGTGCAGGTGATTTTTTCGGATATTCAGTTAAACGATGGCAATGTGTTTGAGGTGTATCAGCAGCAGCCGCAGCCTTGTCCGATTATTTTCATAACTGCCTACGACGATTTTTTGCTGCAAGCGTTTGAAAGTCAGGGTATAGCCTACCTGCTTAAACCGTACAACAGTCAGAAACTAGAGCAAGCCTGGGCAAAATTTTGTGCTCTTAGCGTGCCTAAACCTAAAGCTGTGAATGCCACCGCTGGCGCTTTATATAAGCAGCATCGGCTTGCGATCAAGCATCATCAACAGGTGTATTTTCTTGATATAGGGGAGATTACTCACGTTCAAGCTGATGGCGGCTTAGTGATGGCTTTTGACCGTGAAGCGAAACGTCATTTTTTATCGTTCAGCTCACTGCAAGCGGCTGAACAAGCTTTGGCTGATTATCCATTTTTTCGGATTAATCGCAGCGAATTAGTACAGCGTGAGCACGTACAAAGCCTACAAAGGTATTGTAAAAACACGCTAACTATCACGCTAACCTGCGGTGCTCAACTGAAAACCAGTCAGAGTCGCACCGCGGCTTTTAACGAATGGCTTCGTTAAGCGGCATCGCCATCAAGATATCGCGCTGAGGATCGTTGCCTAGTTGAAATAGGTGTTCGCCCACGTCAGTGAAGCCTAGTTTGCGGTAAAAAGCGATGGCACGTGGGTTATGCTCCCACACGCCTAGCCACACCACGTCGTGCCCGCGTTGGTTTAGTTTGGCTAAAGCTGTTTGCATTAAATCTTGTGCTACGCCTTTGCCATGCCAAGGTTTATCTACGTACAAGCGTTGAATTTCAGCTGCTGACTTAGCTGATACACAGGCAGGGGTTTGGCCCCAGCGCAATTGCGCAAAGCCGACTATTTGAGCGTCAATAATAGCGAGCAAGGTTAATCGGTTGGGATCATTGATTTCATCACGCTGAATAGCTTCGCTGTATTGGCTGGCGCAATGCTGATCCATATCAGCAGCGCTATTATCAGCGGCGAAAGTATCGCGAAAAGTTCGCTCGGCCAGTTCGGCTAAGCGTTTGGCATCGTACTCAGTGGCGGTACGCAGGTGAGCACGTGATTTGCTGCCAAGCGCTTGACCATCAGCGGAGCGAGTAAAACGCTTATCTGAACCTTCTTCGTGTTCCATAAGTACCAACGTTAAGTAAATTTTTGTGGGTAACGATAACACCACGCCAAAAGCACTAAGTGCGGCGCCCAAAATAAAGCCTTGATGGCCAATACTATCGCTAGCGAAGGTTGCTGCCAACACTAAATGCCCACAAATCAGCAGGCAGATCCCTAAAATCATGGCGCTTTTTAATAACTTTACCTGGGTGCTGTTTTGCATGGGTACGAGCTTATTGTTGCTGCGAGATAGGTAGATAATAAACATAAATAATTAGGGGTAAAAGGCAAATTCGGCTTATCCATGATTTTATTAGGGTTAATTGTCTGAAATGACCTTATGGGCAACTTGTTTGAGCTCTGCCGTTCATTTTATGCGCCTAATTAGCATTTAACTGTCATAAAGCTGTGCTATTTTCGCCTGTGGATAAGATTCATTTGATGTTTGAGGAAAAGCTCTTGAAAAAATTTATGCGACCATTGCTGTCATTGCAAACTAGCGTGCTGCTGCTGGTTACTCTCGCCGGCTGCGCTCAAAGTGGCACCACAGGGGCGCGCGGGCCAACGGCAGCGGATAACTCGCTATCCGAACAAACTGTGGTGCTGATCTCGATTGATGGCTTTCGGCATGATTACATTGAGCTGCATGGTGCCAACAATATCGCTAAGATAGCTGAGCAAGGTGTGCGTAGCGATGGTCTAATACCTGTTTATCCTTCTAAAACCTTTCCAAATCATTTATCGATTGTGACCGGCCAATATCCCTCTAAGCACGGCATTGTGGATAATAATTTTTACGATACCGAGCGCAAGCAGCGCTACAAAATGGGTGATGGCGCCAAGGATAGTAGTTGGTTAACCACCTTGCCAATTTGGAACCTAGCAGAGTTTCAGGGAGTAAAGGCAGCGTCTTATTTTTGGCCGGAGTCTGAAGCCAGAATCAATGGTCGCACCCCCAGTTACTATTTTAACTACAGTACACCTGCACCAAACCAACAACGGATTGACCAAATCATTGCTTGGTTAAAGCTGCCTGCTGAGGCGCGTCCGCGGTTTGTTACTGGGTACTTTTCTATTGTCGACACCATGGGGCACCAGTTTGGGCCTGAATCCATTCAAGTGAAGAAATCCGTGCAATACATCGACAAGCTGATTGGTGAGTTATGGCTGCGTTTGCAAACTGAAGTTGAGGTGCCGGTTAATCTAATTCTGGTGTCCGACCATGGGATGTCTGATATTAAAGCCGAGCGCATGATAGACGTCGGTCAATTACCTGTGGATAGCGACTTGTTTGAAACACAAAATGCGCAAACTCGGTTTATGATTTATGCCAACGATGAGACTACAGCGGTCCAAGTAGATGAATTGAAAGCGCAGCTTGAACAGTTGACCCACTTGGGTTTTTGGATTGAATCTGAGGCAACGTTAGCCGAGCTGGGGGTAACCGCAGGGCCGCGCAAGCCAAGTATTGTGTTAGCGACGCAAGCGCCGGTAACTTTTACCTCGCGGCCGCCCGAGCGACGTGCTGATGGCGGCACTCACGGGTTTCATTCTAACCGCGAAATGGATGGCTTATTTGTTGCCGCGGGGCCGGCACTCGCGAGTGGGGTTACCTTGCCGCGCTTCAGTAATATTCATGTTTATCCATTTATGGCGCAACTCCTTGGGTTAGAGCTGATGACACCTATTGATGGTAAGGCTGACGTGTTAGCGCCGATTGTAACTCTAACGCAAAAAAATCAATCGCAATGATTGCGCAATCAGGGCACATGCAGTAAAGATATGAGTTAAGAACAATAACAATAAGACTTGGCGATGAATTTTTGGCGTAAGTATCATAGTGACATCGATAGTAATGACCCGCGTTACAATCAGCTGACGCTGATCTATGCGATTGCATTGTTGATGGTGCTGTATTTTGGCGCGATTGGCTTACTCAACATCACCTTGTTTGATGCTGCCTATATTGCTGTTTATGATTTTATCGGGTTCGTCATTGCCACTAGCATTTTCCTCTACGTGTATCGAGGTGGCAACCTTGCTGTAGCAGGTTGGGCCTTGGTACTCACGCTAATCACCATCCTGCTGGCGTTTATTGATTTATCTGAAGCAGAAAACTATTCCTTGGTTTGGGTGACTATTTTACCCCCCATCAGCTTTTTCTTATTGGGCTCGCGAGCTGCAACTATCCTTACTGGGCTGGTGTTCATTTATTGTGGTTGGTACCTGTACCAATTACTGCAAATTGGAGTGCCAGGACATTTAGGTTTAGGTGCTTTATTTAACTTCGCCGAGGTTGGTCTGGCGCATATTTTACTGTTTCGTTTTTACGAGCGTTCTCGTCAACGTGCATACGACAAGTTACGCAAACTATCGATTACAGACCGGCTAACAGGCGTTTATAACCGTCTGCATTTAGATAATAACCTTAAGCAGATGGTGGCGCTGGCGCATCGCACTCAACAGCCTGTGTCAGTGTTGCTGTTGGATGTTGATCACTTTAAAAACATTAATGATAGCCACGGGCACTTAATGGGCGATGCGGTGTTAGTGCACTTGGCAAGCTTGTTGAAAAACCTGTCGCGTAACACGGATTTGCTGGGGCGCTGGGGAGGTGAAGAGTTTCTGCTGCTGTGTCCGAATACCGAGGCAAGCGCCGCGCTCTATTTGGCCCAGCGCATTATTAAGGCGTTGCAGAAAGAACATACTTACAGGGGCGCTAACCAACAGCAGGTAACCGTTGCGGTTACCGCCAGTATCGGGGTGGCGACCTATCATCCACAACAACCTTTTGTAGTACCAGCAGCTATTTCAGAACAAGCGGCGACATCCTCAATTCCTACAGATAATGACACCGTGGTTACGCCAGAGGTGGCTGTGGCTATCAGTGAAAAGCTGTTATACATCGCTGACAAGCATCTTTATCAAGCCAAAGAAGCTGGCAGAAATAGAGCCATTGGCTAAGCTTTCATAACTGTCATAAAACTGTCATTAAGGCGCTAGGCTTATCGAGTACAGTAAACGTCTGCCGTAGTCAGGGAGTGGTTATGAAGTTTTTTGCGCAAGAGTTGAGTTGGTTAGCCTTTAATGAACGGGTACTGCAAGAGGCTGCAGACCAAAGCGTCCCAGTGGTAGAGCGGATGCGTTTTTTAGGAATATTCTCAAACAACATGGACGAATTCTTTCGGGTGCGCGTTGCTGATGTGCGCCGGCGAATTTTCTTGGCTCAGAATACCGCTGAACACAGTGAGTCCGAGCAATTAATGGCGGAGATTCAGCAGCAGGTGTTAGCCCTGCAGGATAAGTTTGAGGTGATCTACAAAGATGTGCTGAAAGCGCTGCTGCGCAAAAACATTCGGGTTATCGATGAACAGCAAACCACCACCGAAGAGCGCACCTGGCTGACCACCTTCTTTCGAGAAAAAATTAAGCGCTACATAGTGCCGCTGCTGATTAGTCCAGCTACTGATTTAGTGAAAGCAATCAACGAAGAAGCCACCTATTTATGTGTTGAGGTAGTGCAAGGCGATATTATCCGTTACGCTGCACTCGAAGTGCCCACCGATGAATTCCCACGCTTTATAAAACTGCCGTTTAAACATGCCAAGCGACAAAAACGAGTGATTCTACTCGATAACGTCATTTGCCTCTGCATGCATGAGCTGTTTCAAGGCATAGTGCCGTTTGATTCGCTCCGCGCTTTTTCGTTTAAGTTAACCCGTGATGCCGAGTACCGGTTACCTCACGACATTGAACAAAGTGTGCTGGAGCAAATGGAAGAAGGCATTCGGCAGCGGTTTGAAGCCGAGCCAGTGCGGTTGGTCTATGACGCTGCTATGCCTCGTAATATGTTGTTCTTTTTACACGATAAACTGGAGCTAACGAGTCATGACTCATTAGTGCCGGGTGGCCGTTATCGTAACACTCGCGATTTTGTCAGTTTTCCTAATGTGGGGCATAAGTCGCTCGTGAATCCCGCTTGGCAACCGTTAGAACATCCGCTGTTTACCAAGCATAACAGTGTGTTTGATGCGATGGCGGAGCAAGATATCCTGCTGTA
This sequence comes from Pseudidiomarina fusca, assembly GCF_032227045.1. Taxonomy (NCBI): domain Bacteria; kingdom Pseudomonadati; phylum Pseudomonadota; class Gammaproteobacteria; order Alteromonadales; family Idiomarinaceae; genus Pseudidiomarina; species Pseudidiomarina fusca. The sequence goes on along the minus strand of NZ_JANFPJ010000019.1, from coordinate 53,827 downwards.
TTACCCCTACCATAAGTTCGCTCATTTGACAGAATTGGTTCGCCAAGCAGCTTACGACCCGTTGGTGCAAAGCATCCAGATTTGTATTTATCGCGTGGCTAAGTTATCGCGTATCGTGCATTCGTTGGTAGAGGCGGTTAATAACGGCAAGAAAGTGACCGTGATGGTAGAGCTGCAAGCCCGCTTTGATGAAGAAGCTAATATTGAATGGGCAAAACTCATGACCCAAGAGGGCATTCGGGTTATTTTCGGTATCCAAGGTTTAAAAGTGCACTCTAAGCTGCTGCTAATAAAACGCCGAACCGAGCCGGGTAGTGATAGCACGCAACTTTTTGCTCATATTGGTACCGGCAACTTTAATGAAAAAACTGCGCAGATCTATACCGACTTTAGCTTATTCACCGCAGATAAAGGCATTTGCTCTGATGTCGAGCAGGTTTTTCAGTACTTAGAAGCCCCTTACAAGCGTTTTGATTTTGACCATATTTTGGTATCGCCAGTTAATCTTAGAGAGACTTTAGAAGAGCTGATTGACACCGAAATTGGTCATGCTCAGCAAGGGCAGCGTGCAGAAATTATGGTGAAGGTGAATAACTTGGTCGACCCCGGCATCATTAAAAGACTGGTTGCAGCCGCGCAAGCAGGGGTGCGAGTGCGTGCGATAGTGCGCGGTATGTGTGGCTTAAAAGTCCCGGCGGATTTAAGTAAGCGATTAGAAATTATCAGTATTGTGGATCGTTTTTTAGAACATCCAAGGGTTTACTGGTTTTATCATGGTGGCAAAGAGCAGGTGTTTATCTCCTCAGCAGATTTAATGACGCGCAATTTAGATCGCCGCGTAGAAGTTGCTTGTCCCATTTACAACAGCCAATTGCAGTTGCAAATCAAGCATATTTTAGAACTGCAGTGGCAAGATAACACCAAAGCCCGCATCATTGACGCTGAGCAGAAGAACCAGTATCGCAAGCGCGGTAATCGCAAAAAGATCCGCTCACAATTAGTTGTGTACGATTATCTGAAAGCAGAAATGAAACGTATGCTGGAGGCACCTCATGACTGATGTTCACAGTCCTCAAACCCAGCTAGCGGATGGGTTAAATTATTTTGCCGCGCTAGATTTAGGCTCGAATAGCTTTCATCTGGTGACCACTCGGGTTATCGATCAGCATGTGCAGCCGCTGCTTAAGTTCAAGCAAAAGGTTCGTTTAGCAAGTGGCCTGAGCAAAACCAATAAGCTCAGTGAAGAGGCAATACAGCGAGGTTTGGCAGCGTTACAGTTATGTGCCCAGCGCTTACAAGGTTTTGCTACCGAGCAAGTGTATGTGGTGGCAACTCACACGTTGCGTGAAGCCAAGAATGCCGATGTCTTTCTGGCGCGGGCGGCAGAATTTTTTCCATTCCCTATCCATATTATTTCGGGCCACGAAGAAGCCCGGCTGATTTATCGAGGGGTAGCGCAAACTAGCTCTTACCAAGGGCGACGGCTGGTGATTGATATCGGTGGCGGCAGCACTGAAATCATTGCTGGAGAAGAGTTTGAGCCGAAAATACTAGCCTCTCGGTCAATGGGGTGCGTGAGCTTTACCGAGCGTTTCTTTAAAGATGGCAAGCTCAGCGAAAAGCGATTTAAAAAGGCTTTGATTGCGGCGCGTAGCGAGCTTGAGCCGGTGGCGGCGGGCTTACGCAAGTTCAATGCGGTTGAAGTGATCGGCACCTCTGGCACCATCAAGGCTATAGCGCAATGGGTGCAGCTACGTGATCAAAGCGCTCCGGATGTGATTACCCGTACCGCTTTGCAGCGCTGTGTGGAGCAGTTATTAACCCATACCAATATCAGTAGTTTTAACGAAGCGGCAATCGATGCAGATCGGCATGGGGTGATAGCAGCGGGGTTAGCGGTGCTGGTAGCCGTGATGGATGAGTTGGAGCTAACAAGCTTAACCTGCCACGATGCAGCCTTACGCGAGGGAGTGTTATACGAGCTGGCGGAACGGGTGATTGGTCATCGTGATGTGCGGCAGCGCACGATAGATGGTATGGCGGCGCGTTATCAAGTGGACGAATTACAGGCCCAGCGAGTAGCTGAAACCGCGGTTTATTTATTGCGCCAAGTGGCGAAGCCATGGCAATTGCAACAACCAGCTTGGCGACAACGGTTGCAATGGGCGGCGCGCGTGCATGAAGTCGGCTTACAAATTAATGCCAGCAGTTTACAAAGCCACTCAGGCTACATCCTTGAGCATGCGGATATGCCGGGTTTTAGCAAAGAAGAACAAGCCTTTTTGGCTGCCTTGGTACGAAATTACCGGAAGAAGCTGCAGTTAGAGCGTTTACCGCAACTGTATCTTTTTGAACAACGTGATTTGTGGCGCATGATTGTGCTACTGCGGCTAGCTGTGTTGTTTAATACGGACCGCCAGTCATCGTTGTTGTTGAAGAAAATTCAGGTGCGCCAGGATACTTTGCTGCTAACCCTAACCAAAGAAGGAAGCGCGAATCCGATGCTGCTTAACGACTTGGCGTTAGAGGCTAAGCAGCAGGCGAAATTAGGGATTAATCTGCGCGTGCATGGCTAGTTGACTTAGCGGGTGCCAAATATCTTATCGCCAGCATCGCCTAAGCCAGGAATGATATAGCCATGTTCGTTCAAGTGAGAATCGAGTGCAGCCGTATAAATGTGCACATCTGGGTGCGCTGCTAGTACTTTCTCCACGCCTTCTGGGGCGGCGACTAGCACCAGCACTCGAATGCTTTCGCAACCATGTTGTTTCAGCATGTTCAAGGTGGCAATCATACTGCCGCCGGTGGCCAGCATGGGGTCGATAACAAGAGCAATACGCTGATCAATGTCACCCACAAACTTTTCGAAATAGGGCACTGGCTCGAGGGTTTCTTCGTTACGATATAGTCCAACCACGCTTACTTTAGCGCTTGGAACCAGTCCTAACACTCCATCAAGCATACCGATACCAGCACGTAGAATAGGCACCACGGTCACTTTTTTGCCTTTAATTTGTTGCACCTCAATGGTGTCGCCGCTCCAACTTGTAATGGCGTGAGGTTCTAATTCAAAATCACTGGTAGCTTCGTAGGTGAGCAAATTACCTAACTCGTTGGAAAGTTCACGGAAGCTTTTGGTAGAAATACCAGCTTCACGCATAAGGCCCAGTTTGTGCTGTACTAACGGATGATTGATCACATGTAATGGCATAATGCGTTCTCTTGCGGCGATGAATTGTTTTCATTATAGGCGTATAAGTGTAATAATTTTTTGCTTGGAAGCCTATAAAAAGTAATTTTTCTGGAAAGTTAAAGGAGTGGTACGATGGCAGGCTATTGGCAACGCGTTGCTGCTGTGGCTATGATTTTGGGGTGGAGCATGGCGAGCGCAGGGTGCGCTCAAACCGAAACCGTAGCAGCACCGGTTGCGGAATCAGCGTTACCTGCTAAGTTTCTAACAGACCCAGAATTATTCGCGCCAGGGGCGAAGGTTTTTAAGTACCGCTGTGCGGCTTGCCACTCCATGGATGCTACTAAAAGTCAGTTTTTTGGTCCTCATTTAGATGGCTTAATTCAGCGTAAAATAGCCAGCACGCCGGGCTATACCTTTACGGAAGAGGTGCAGCAATTGTCGATAGTTTGGACAACGCCGGTACTGCTGGAATGGTTAGCACGACCACAACAGATGGTGGCTAATATGTGTATGCCTTTTACGGGCTTACCGAAACAAGCGGACCGCGAAGCTTTATTGGCGTATATTTATCAAGCATCTGAGGCTAAATAAGTTCATTTGAGCAGCTGGTCTTGCCGGTTGTCGTAAACAATAATAAAAAGATGGTAAAGGATGACAACAATAGCGCATTGCCGGAGCACCTCTCGGTGTGGTCGGTTTCAAACCATGGTCTGTGCCGCGGCCGTTTTTTTAGGTAAATTAATCGGTTGGTTGGCACTGGCCGTGTTGCCCATGTTACTGTTTGCCGCCACGGCCACGGCCACGGCCACAGCCACCGCTGCTGGGCAGGTTCAACCTGAGCCCACCATAGAAGCAGCAAGCCCGCCGTTAGTTAAGTTACCCGAGACTATCAAGCAGCCGTTGGCACTGGATCGTTTCACCATCAGTTATTGGGTGGATAGCAGCGGTCAAGCCAGTTTTGCTGAGGCCCGTGAGCAAAGCTACAACAACTCACCCAATCGCGTTAGTCTTGGTACGAGTGCTAAATCAACCTGGGTAAGGTTTCAGGTGGTTAACCCTGCAAGGGCCGAGCGCGACGTGTTTTTGCAATTTCCTCATGCTTATCACAATAAATCTTTAGGCTTTTATGAAACCGATGGCAAACGTTTATTGCGCAAGGCCGTGATTGATTTAAATGCGCCTGAGGATAATCCCTATCTCTATAAAGGGGCGGGGGTTTTCTCTTTTCAGCTAGCCCCAGGCGAGCAGAAAACCCTGTATGTGCATAGCGTGTCTTATTCTCACCAATGGTTTGAGTTGCAGTTACTGGATGCGTTTCATAGTAAACAAGCGTTGGTTAGCAGTTATACCGATAGCGCGCTGATTGTGGGTATTCTGATTGCACTGGTGATCTACAACTTGTTGTTGTATTTCTTTGCCAGCAAACGAGAAAACATTTTTTACTCGTTGTATTTGGTGTCAGCAGCGATTTGGATTGCGTTGTCGTACGGGCTCTTGTCTGGGGTGTTTGAAGTGTACGGCGACACGGCGTTGCAATTCCATACCAGCCTGATGGCGTTTCCGATTTTTCTGATATTGTTTATGACAGAAATTTTTAAAACGAAACTCCATCACCCCATTGAGCATAAGTTTTTGCAAGCCATGCTAGTGCTGTTGGTGTTGACATTTGTTTGGTCGCTGTTCGATATTCAGGCAGCATTGCAGCCGGCCAGTAGTTTAGCGGCACTGATGATGGTGGTGACCCTGTCGGTGGGTATTTCGTTGTGGTTAAAAGGCGAAGTGCTGGCGCGATATTTTCTTATTGGACACGGCTTTTTTGTGTTCTTTAACGCTTTGGCGGTGCTCTACTACAAAGGCATGCTCGGCTTTCATTATGTAACCAGCCACGGTGTTGGTATTGGCATTATGCTTGAGGCGCTGATGTTGGCCTTTATCATTGCTTATCGGATGAAGCTGTTAGAAGACATGAAGGCGGTGCAAGAAGAGCTGAAATTACAAGCAGCCACGGATCCGTTAACGCGTTTGTACAATCGGCGCTTCTTTTATGCAGAGGCTGACTACCTATTGCAACGGGCACAAAGCGAGCATTATCCGGTGTCTATTTTGACGTTAGATATTGACCGTTTTAAGCAAGTTAACGATACCTTTGGGCATGCGATTGGCGACCGGATTTTGCAAGAGCTGGCGGATATTTTAAAAGGCAGCGTGCGTGAGTCCGATATAGTGGCACGGTTTGGCGGTGAAGAATTCGTCATCTTGTTGAATAAATGTGATTTTAGGGCAGCGTCTAAGCTGGCTGAACAAATCCGTGTTGCAGTCACCAAGCATGCCATTGAGTTAAGTGCCAGTGAGACCATGAGCTTTACGATAAGCATCGGATTAACTGAGGTTTTATTAGGCAAAGAGCAAATTGATGATGCTATTCATCGGGCTGATTTAGCGCTTTATAGCGCTAAAAAAGCAGGCCGCAATCGAGTAGAGGCGCGGGTTTGAGCCTACCCATAAGGCAAAATCGATTAATCTAATCTGTTTTTACCATATCTCACTTTCTGAAATTGTAACTATAGTTATATCCATTCTGTGCGACCTAGTTAGCAGTTGTTGGCTAGGCCGCGCACAGTTGTGTACTTAACCTACAACGAAAGGGTGTAACATCATGATGAAAAAAGTCCTTCCAGTTGTTTCTGCGCTAGCAGTTGCCGTGTCCATGGGCATGGCTTCTTATTCTGCAGCAGCGCAAGAAGCACAAGATAAAATGTTCTGGTGGCCAGACCAACTCGACCTTACGCCATTACGTGACCACGACGTGTCTTCTAACCCTATGGGTGAAGACTTTGACTATATTGAAGAGTTCAAAAAAGTAGATATCGCAGCAGTTAAAAAAGATATCGAAGAGCTAATGACGTCGTCACAAGATTGGTGGCCAGCTGACTACGGTCATTACGGTCCTTTCTTTATTCGGATGGCATGGCACGGTGCTGGTACCTACCGGGTGAACGATGGCCGTGGTGGTGCAGGTGGCGGTCAACAGCGTTTTGAACCTCTCAACAGCTGGCCAGACAACGTGAGCTTAGATAAAGCTCGCCGTTTGCTGTGGCCAATCAAGCAAAAGTACGGCTCAAGCATCTCTTGGGCAGACCTCATGGTTTTAACCGGTAACGTTGCGTTAGAGTCGATGGGCTTTAAAACCTATGGCTTTGCTGGTGGCCGTGAAGATGAGTGGGAGCCAGATAACGTCTACTGGGGCCCAGAAAAACAATGGTTAGAAGATAAACGTTACAGCGGCGACCGTGAACTAGAGCGGCCGTTAGCAGCGGTACAAATGGGCTTGATTTATGTGAACCCAGAAGGTCCAAATGGTAATCCTGATCCTTTATTGGCGGCAAAAGATATTCGCGAAACTTTTGCGCGGATGGCCATGAACGATGAAGAAACCGTGGCTTTGATTGCTGGTGGCCACACCTTTGGTAAAGCCCACGGTGCGCACAAGCCAGATGAGTGTTTAGGGGCAGAACCTGCCGCCGCGCCAGTAGAAGAACAAGGCTTAGGTTGGAAGAACAAATGCGGTAAAGGCCACTCTGAAGACACCATCACTTCTGGTTTAGAAGGTGCTTGGTCGGCTAACCCGATTGCATGGACCACCCAGTACTTGGATAACCTGTTTGGTTTTGAGTGGGAACAAACGCGTAGCCCAGCTGGCGCTATTCAGTGGATTCCTAAAGATGGCCAAGCGGCAAACTTGGTGCCAGATGCGCACATTCCTGGTAAGCGTCACGCACCTATTATGTTCACCACCGATTTGTCGTTAAAAGTGGATCCAGAGTATCGCAAAATTGCGAAACGCTTCCATGAAGATCCGGAAGAGTTTGAGTTAGCCTTTGCTAAAGCTTGGTTTAAATTAACGCATCGCGACATGGGTCCTCGTGCACGTTACATCGTGGATACGTCACCAGATACTCCATTACTGTGGCAAGATCCGGTACCAGCAGTAGATCACGAGTTAATCAACGAGCGAGACATTGCTAAGTTAAAAGGCAAAATCTTAGATTCAGGGTTAACTGTATCTGAGTTGGTGCGTACTGCTTGGGCTTCTGGTTCTAGCTTCCGTGGCACTGACATGCGTGGTGGTGCTAATGGTGCTCGCTTGCGCTTAGCGCCACAGGCTAACTGGGAAGTAAACAACCCACAAGAACTGAAAAAAGTGCTAGCTACGTTAGAAAAGGTACAGCGTGACTTTAACAAGTCGTTACCCAAAGGTAAGCGCGTATCTATGGCTGATACCATCGTTTTAGGTGGTGCCGCAGCTATCGAAAAAGCAGCGAAAGAAGCAGGTTTTGAAGTGACTGTACCTTTTGTGCCTGGCCGCACTGACGCAACTGCAGAAATGACTGAAGTAGCTTCGTTTGAGTTCTTGAAGCCAACAGCTGATGGCTTCCGTAATTACTACGACAAAGCTAGCCGGATGTCGCCTGCTGAGATGTTAGTGGATCGCGCTGATTTATTAACCTTAACAGTACCTGAGTTAACTGTATTAGTAGGTGGTATGCGTGCACTTGATGCTAATTACCAAGGGCTTGATCACGGTGTGTTTACCGACCGTCCCGGCCAGTTAACTAACGATTTCTTCGTTAACTTGTTAGATATGAGCACCGAATGGGCGCCAGCTAAGCAAGAGGGTATCTACGAAGGTCGTGACCGTAAGTCTGGCGAAGTGAAGTGGACTGCAACACCCGTTGACTTAATTTTCGGTTCTAACTCTGAGTTACGAGCGATTGCTGAAGTGTATGCCTTTAATGGCTCTGAGCAGAAGTTTGTTGAAGACTTCGTAGCTGCTTGGACTAAAGTGATGCAGTTGGATCGTTTTGATTTGCACCAGAAATAAGCACATAATTTATTTTATTGCTTAATAAAAAGGGGGCTTGTTTAAGAGCCCCCTTTGTTTTTGTGTACGTTGTTTTTGTGTACGCTGCTAGCAGCAAGTTAGCGCTAGCCGTTACTCGTCACCAAAAGTACGTGGTTTTAACACCTCAGGTTTGAGAAACGGCTTCTCACCGGTGTTGTCATGTTGCCCAAGTACTTTGCCGTTTAACTCAGTGCCGTACAGCGTTGCTTTGTGAAAGTTAAGATACTTTTGTCGAGTTTCTTTGGCATCACCGGTATAGCGAGGGTCCTGAGGACGTTCTTGCCCATTAATAAAGTAGGCGACATCCCAGGCTTCTTTGTCGCTTAATCGCCCTGGTTGGCCTAATGGCATATTATTTTGAATAAAAGATGCTGCGGTAAAAATACGCGTCATGCCCGCACCCCAGTTGTAGGAACCATCGCCCCATAAAGGTGGGAATACCACCTCGCCATCTACCTTTTTGCCTTCGCCATTAGGACCGTGGCAGACCGCACAGTTATTAGCATAAACAGCTGCACCTTGGCCAAAGCTGACATCTTTTGGTATGTCTTTGCCGAGTGAGCTAAAACCACGGCCGCCGATGTTGCGGTCATATACTTTGGCGCCTTTCGCCATGTACTGATGATAAGCCGCTAACGCCAGCATGGTGTCGCTACCGTACTCGGGTGCGGTACCATTCATCGAAAATGAAAAACAGCCAGCAATCCGTTCTTCTAACGAGTTAACGTGGCCATTTTTGCCTCTGAAATCCGGCAATGTGGTGGCCGCAGGCCATACTGGACCAGACCAGGCCATGCGGCCCTCACCCATGTGGCACGATTTACAGTTCATGTCATTAAACACGTACTTGCCGCGCAATTGTTGTGTGTTCATGAAGAGATCGCGGCCTTTAAGCACCACTTTCTTGAGTTCTGGGTGCAGCTCGCTGTCATTCTCAATATCGGCCAAGGTTGGTGCTTGGTGATCGTATTGCCCTGGCTTCATGCTGGGTAGTTTAACTTGGCTCACATCGTTATTTTGCATCGCGATGGCAGCCACCGAGAGGCTTGCAGTAAATAGCGCCGCAAGGCTTAAAGTAATAGCATTGAGTAATTTCATGGTGCTGGCTCTCCTTACTGCTGTGGCGCGGCTGGTTGGCTCGCCAAATAAGCAGCAACGGCATCAATTTGTTCCGGGCTTAGCCGTTTAGCGATGGCCTCCATTAATTGCACCGGATCTGATTGACGTTGCCCTTGTTGCCAAGCTTGTAGTTGTTGCTTCAAGTAACTGGCGTGCTGCCCTGCAATGCCAGGAAAGTTACCATCTACGCCCTGATTGTTGGGGCCATGGCAGCTGGCGCAAGGAGGTAAATAATTATCCCAATCACCTTGTAGCGCGAGTTTTTTACCCAATTCTAATTGGGCTTGAGAAGCCGTTGCAGCAGCAGGTGCTGCTACCGGTAACGTAGCAAAGTAGGCCGCTAAATCTGCCAGTTGTTGCTGATTAAAGTTATCAATGTTCATGGTCATAGCAGGGTTAACGCGTTTACCTTGTTGGAATGCTACCATTTGGCGCAGGGCATAATCGGCATCTAAGCCAGCAATGCGTGGAAAGGTGCCAGCGGCCATCCCTTCGCCATTGGCACCATGACAAGCTGCACAGGGTGCTCCACTACCATCTCCCTGAGTGGCCAAAGCTTGACCATTGGCGGCATCGCCCTTCGCATAGGCTGGCGCCTGCATTAAGCCTGCACACACCCAAGCGGCAAATAATACTTTGATCTTCATCAGTACATCCTTTGTTGGTTGAGCTATTAACCTTCGAACTTTAGCTCATTCTAATATAAAATAGCTACTAAATGTAAGGTTTTGTGGTTGATCGTTTGTTGATACAGGTCATTGCTTGGCCCGGTATCAGTTATTACGACTAACGTGGTCAAAAACCCCCGTAGGAAGGAGACGTCATGATGACATTGGGTGAAATGAATCAATTGGGTAGGGCCGTTGCTGTTGCTGCAGCACTTTTGCTGGCTCCAGCAGCGATGGCGGCTGAAACGTCGCCGACCAAAATTTCGGGGCAGGTGTTTGCTAACTTCAGCAATCTGCAGATAGATGATCAACGCAACTATAATGAAGGTTGGCAACCGGATCTGAAGCGCTTTTATATCGACGTAGAACACTCGTTCAATGCGGATTGGATGCTAAAGGTGACAACTGATGTGCAGTGGCAACGCCAGCAAGACCCTACCGATGTTTGGTTTCGTCACGCCTATGTGCAGCGCAATTGGGACAACGGCTATTACTTAAAGCTTGGTGTCGCTGAATTGCCTTGGATAGATTACGTGGCTCGTAGGGTCGGTTATCGCTACATAGACCCAAGTATTAACCCCAAAAATCAGTTTGCTGGGCCAACCGACTTAGGCGTCCATGTTGGCCAAAAAGGTGATCACTTTTCTTATGGTGTGGCCATGGTGACTGGGGCTGGTTTTAAGAAGCCTAAAGTAGCCGACCAAGTGGATATAGAGGCGGCGGCTATTTGGCATGTTACGCCAACCTTTGATTTAGCCATGGGCTGGTACGAAGGGGCGCGGGCGTTAGACAAAGGCAGTAATATTGATAAGTTGCATAACGCACAACGCTGGAATATGGCTTTAAGCTACATGAAAAAAGGCATGCGGGCAGGTGTTGAGTACGTCTATAACGATAACTGGAAGCAAGTCACATCCGCTACCGAAGATGCCAGTGATGGCTGGAGTGCATGGGCAAGTTATTCTTTTAGTGCCAAACACTCAGCGTTTGTGCGCTACGATATCACTCATCCCAGTCGCCGGCTGAAACCGGAATTGGAGCAAGACTATTTGCAACTAGGGGTAGATTGGAAAGTGATGCCGTCACTAACCCTAGCCCTTGTTGCCAAGCAAAGTGATATTGCTGATGTGATTATCGACCACTCCCAGAACGAAGTCGGGGTGTGGGCGATGTGGAACTGGTAACTAGCACCTAGCCAATTTGCTGTATCGTGCCGGCTTCGACACGATACAGCCCTGAGCTGGTATCCACGTAGATCTTTTGTTGATGAAACAAACTTAAAAACACATGAAACTCATTTGGATAAGCAGAAGCTGAATGGCTAGCAAATAATGAGCCAGTCTGGGTGAGTGGCACATCTAAACAACCCCGCGATGACAAGCTGGAATCGTATTCACCATTGGCTTTTTGAATCAATTTAAGGTGTCGTCCAAACACCACTGTGTCGGCATCGTCACTGAACTTGATGGCATACCAATAGGTGCTGCCATTGGTATCATCGGCTACCCCTAACTCAGTGTAATTGCCGGCACAGTAGAGCGGCCGCAACTCAGCAAAAACCTCGCGCTGTTGACTACTGAACTCTAATTTGTGTGCGCCGCTGGTGTGAGCTTGATAGAGCAAATGGCCTAATCGCTCAACTTCGCGTAGCAGTTCGCGCTTAGTGTCAGCGCTTGGTGCAACCTCAGCTTGATGGGTGCTTTGACAGCCCGCTACCATCAACCAGCTAACTAGGCACAGGCTTAGTAATAATGGCTTACGTAAAGCTAGGTTCATAGAATTACCTCATCAAGCGTTATCGGTTTTCAGCGGTGCTTTATTGTGCTAACTCTAGACGGTTTCGACCCTGTTGTTTGGCACGATACAAAGCTTGGTCAGCTGCTTTAAGTAGCAATTGATAATCGGGATGGCCAGCAAAAGCTGCTAATCCCATACTTACGGTTACCTTAAGCTGCTGCTCGTTGGGTAATAAGAATACTTCTTTTTCTATGACTTTGCGGACCTTTTCGGCCACATTTTGCGCACTATTTACATCCGTATCGACAATCACCAGCAAAAACTCTTCACCACCCATCCTAAACACAAAGTCACCACTGCGACTGTTGTTCATCAAAAGAGTGCTTACTTGTTGCAGTACCATATCACCTACTTCGTGGCCATAATTGTCGTTTGGCTGCCAAATAAGTTATGTAACCAGCTCTGTAAGGAACTATGTAGTTTGTTTTTGACCTGCTGATGCGATAGAAATACTGCCGCCTCGGTATCCGTAAGCAGGCCACTATAGAAAGCGTCGGCGAGGGCTTGGCGGTGCGTTTCAACTAGCTCTAAGGTAGTTTGTAACAGCGAACTTGGGGCATGTTCAATTTGCTCATGCCATTCTTGAATAACTTGCTGATTGATAACTCTATGCACGGCTCTATTCCAACATCGATAGAATGAAAATGGCGTTTAAAAAGAAGGTTATAGTACCAAAGTTAAGCTAATTAGTCTGGTACAAAACCACAAACAATGTAATGCTATGTAGCAGCTTAAAAAAGCCACAAATAAGAGGAACTAACAGATGAAATTATATGAAACAGCAACGGCTCCAAATCCGCGTCGCGTACGCATGTTTATGGCCGAAAAAGGTCTTTTAGAGCAGGTTGAATGCATTGAAATTGATTTAGCTAAAGGCGAGAACCTGACTCCTGAATTTGTGGCTCGTAACCCGATGAAAAAAGTACCTGTGTTAGAACTTGATGATGGTACTTGTTTGGCTGAAACCATGGCGATTTGTCGTTATGTTGAAGAAGCCCACCCTGAAACACTACCGCTGTTAGGAACTAGCCCAAAACAAAAAGCATTGATTGAGCAATGGCTACGCTGGATTGATTTCTATTTTATGATGCCAGTGGGCATGTGCTTTCAACATACTTCCGGTTACTTCAAAGATCGGATGACGTGTTTCCCGGAATATGGCCAAGATTGCCATGGTAAAGCGCAAGAATTTATGGCGTTTTTGGATCAGCATTTAGCCACACATGATTATTTGGTAGGAGATGAGTTTAGCGCTGCTGATATCAATGCTTTTGCGACCTTAGCGTTCGCTCGTGTGGTTAAACTACGCGCAGATAGTAGTCTGCCGAATCTCAGTGCTTGGTACGAGCGGATAGCAGCTCGCCCCTCAGCAAAAGTCTAACCGATGACGGCAGGTAGCTCAGTCGCTAAGCCCATTAGCGTTGCCATCATCGGGACTGGTTTTGGCGGCCAAAGTGCCGCCATTCAGTTGCTCAAACGTGGTCAGCAAGATTTTGTGATGCTGGAACGGCGTTCATTCATGGGCGGCACTTGGTGCCAGAATAGTTATCCAGGCGCGCAAGTAGATGTGCAGTCGCCACTCTATTCGTTGGCGAGTGAGCCTTGTGTGTGGTCGCAAATGTTTGCGAAACAGCCCGAGCTGGCTGCCTACACCGAGCAAGTGATTGAGAAGTACCAACTGCGAGATAAAACTCAATTAGAAAGCCAAGTAACTGAGTTGCGCTGGCTAGCAGAACAGCAATGCTGGCAGCTGACCATAGCGAATAAGCCGGCGGTGTATGCGCGCTCAGTGATTTGCGCGCAAGGGCCACTAAGTAATGCGGTTATTCCTGACTTTAAAGGGCGTGAGCGCTTTCAAGGGGTGAGTTTTCATACCAACCAGTGGCGTCATGACGTGCCTTATCAAGGAAAGCGTGTCGCCGTGATTGGCTCGGGTGCTAGCGCGGCCCAAGTTATTCCTAGTATTGCCAATGAGGTTGCGCAGTTGCATGTGTTTAAGCGTTCACCACACTGGGTGATGCCCCGCCCAGATCGAGTTTTTGGACCCGTAGCACGGCGTCTACTCGCCACTAAGTTGGGTTATCAAACTCTGCGCAAAGCTATTTATTGGGGGCTTGAGTGGCGGGTTTTAGCGTTTAAGTATTCCCATTCACTGATTAAGTTCTTTGCCCAGCGTAAAGCACTTAAACATCTACGTTCACAAGTACAAGATGCCGAACTGCGGGCAAAATTGACGCCAGATTACACCATCGGTTGTAAACGTATTATTGTGTCAAATACGCTGTACCCGGCGTTACAACTGCCGCAGGTGAGTTTGCATGACAAGCACGATGCGATAGCCGAAATCAACGAGCGCGGTATCGTTACCCAGCAGGGGCAGCAGATTGACCTAGACCTGATTGTCTATTCAACCGGCTTTGATGCCACCGATGGGGCGATTGGTTTTGAGATTATTGGGCGTGATGGCAAATCGTTGCAGCAGGCTTGGCAACCTTTTCCGCATGCCTATTTAGGTACCTGTTTGCCGCAATTCCCCAATTTGTACTTGGTGACCGGGCCCAATACAGGTATTGGTCATACGTCCGCGATTTTTGTGATTGAGTCACAGCTAAAGTACATCATGAGCTGTTTAGATCACCTGCGCCAACAACAGGCCACGGCCATTGAAGTAAAAGCAGATGCTGAGCAACATTATACCAGTATGATTCATCGCGAAATGAAGAAAACTGTGTGGCACAGCGGTGGCTGTAACAGTTGGTACAAGAGCAAAAGTGGGCATGTGATCGCCATGTTCCCTGGCTTTAGTTTTACCTTCAGGTGGATGGCCAGCCATTTTAAACCGCAACATCATCAGTTGCTTTATTCGGCCACAACATCGGAGCTATCCTCATGAAAAAAATCATTCCTGCGCTGATTCTCTTGTTGGGCGTGACTTGGCTTGCCACCCAAAGTCCAAGCGTTGGTTTGTGGGTGTATGACCAAACGGCCAAATTAGAAGCGCAGTGGTATGGCTTTAGCAAACGCACGGTGAAGCTAGATGAATTAGAGTTAGTGCTGTATGAGCGTCAAGCCGAGGTAGCTGCTGGCGAGCAAGCGCCGACGCTGGTGTTGTTGCATGGCTACACGGCCTCAAAAGAACTATGGCTGCGGTTTGCTAATCATCTAGACGCAGGCTATCGGGTACTGATACCTGATCTGGCCGGCCATGGTGAAACCGGATACCAACCCGAATGGTCTTATCGCGCCACGGCCCAGGCCGATCGTATCGCAGCACTATTGCAAGCGTTGCAGATAGACCAAGCAATTGTTGCCGGAAACTCGATGGGGGGCATGATTGCCGCTCATTTTGCGTTGCAATACCCAGCTCAAACTCAGGCTTTAATTGTGCTGGACCCTGCCGGTATCACGCCACCGCAACTTAGTGAAACCGAGGCTTTGTTTGCGGCCGGGCAATCGCCTTTTGAGATCGCTAATATTGACCAATTTATGCGGTTTTATCACCTGACTATGGCACAACCGCCGTTTGCACCCGAATTTGTACTGCGAGGTGTGGCAGAGCGTTATATTGAGCGCCGAGGTGCCTACGCACATATTGCGCAGGACTTCAGATTGCATGATAGTTTAGATGAGCGGTTGCCGCAGATTTCGGCACCCACTTTGATTATTTGGGGCGAACGCGATCGTATTCTGAGCGCGAGTGCTGCGCCTTTGTGGCAGCAGGGAATTGCCGCGAGTGAGTTATTGCTATTACCAGAAATTGGGCACATGCCGATGGTTGAACAACCGGCGATAACCGCCGCGCAAGTTGAAGCATTTTTAGCGCGGCGGCTCTAGTTTAATGACTTAATTGTTCGCGATATTTTTTCGCCATATCGCTTACTTGCTTCGCAGTTTTGCCGTCTAGCTCAGCCAGCACTTCTGCTTGCACTTCGTCTGGCGAGGCGTTGCCGCTACTCGACATTTTCACTAACTGAGCACTAACCACAATATTGCTCAGGTCCGCTTGAAACTGGCGTTTTTCTGCCGCTGTCATAGGTGCCGTTACTTCTTTTAATGAAGCTTCATAGGCTTGCTCAGACGATGTATCTAGGCGAGCAGCTGACGAGCCACCTAAGGATAAGCCGTCGCCGCAACCGATCAAACTAAGTGCAAGTAGGCCAGCAGTGAGTAATTTTACTAGGTTTGTCATAGGTCTTCCTTGTTGTCTATTTAGATAAGTTAAAGTTCTGATTTAGTAAGCCATTTAGTTACTGTAGGCGCCTCATAGGCATGCATTTGGGCAATCAGATCCGGTGCATTGCTATCATTTAACAGCAATTGCCGATGCACATCTTTAACAAAGCCTTGCGATACAGTGTTATCTAAAAAGGTTAGTAGGGCGGTGTAATAACCGTCCACATTCAAAAGAGCGCACGGTTTTTGGTGAAAGCCAAGTTGTGCCCAAGTGACGACCTCAAAAATTTCTTCAAGTGTGCCCATGCCGCCTGGCATCGCAATAAAGCCATCAGCAAGTTCGGCCATCATAGCTTTGCGCTCGTGCATGGATGTCACCACATGCAGTTGGGTTAGACCATGGTGAGCAACCTCTTTGTCGACCAGCGCTTGTGGCATAATGCCTATCACTTCACCGCCTTGCGCCAATACGCGGTCGGCAAGTTGTCCCATTTGCCCTACTTTGGCGCCGCCGTAGACCAATCGAATACCTTGCTCAACTAAGGTATCAGCAAGTTCGATGGTAGCGTCAGTGTACACTGGCGAAAAGCCAGGGTTAGAACCACAATAAACGCAAATGGTTGAAAGCTTAGTCATACTTCATCTTCCTTGTGGCGATTAGCGCGTTGATTAAGCGCTTCGCGTTGTTCAGAGCTAATAGGAACCACACTAAGGCGATTACCCTTGGCCACTAACGGGTGATCAGTAAAGGCCGGCATGGTTTTAATGGCAGCTAAGGGAATCACCTCAGTAAACCGTCTTATGTACTGTAAATCAACTGCCACCCAGCGTGGCTTATCAGGCTGACTTTTGCTATCAAAATACGTTGAAGCAGAATCAAATTGCGTTGGATCTGGGTAGGCGGCACGCACCACACGTACCAGACCAGCAACACCAATCTTGGCACAGCTGGAGTGGTAGATAAATACTTCATCACCTATGTGCATGTCTTGCATAAAGTTGCGGGCTTGATAATTACGCACACCATCCCAGCGGATCACCGCTGCTGGCGTTTTGGCAAAATCATCAATGCTGCATTCGTCTGGTTCGGTTTTCATTAACCAATACTGCACGGGATAATCCTTGTTTGAACTTACTAGGTATCTTTATCGGTCACTCACTATAGCTAATAATTTATTGGCAGAATAGCCTGTTTCTGTCATGCTACTTTCATAAACAGGATGAATTTTGTACGCCAAACAATGACATCTTTACTTGAGCAACTACGCGCAGCCACTGCTGCACTTCATAGCCACTTAGACCGACACACCATGATGTCGGAGTTGATGAGTGCGGATTTAACCGAAGCGCGCTATCGGCAGATACTGCAGCACATGTACCCTGCTCATCAGCAGTTAGAAGCGGCGGTGCAGCAGGGCGTGCAGGAGTTGCGATTGGGCTATCCCTTGCAAGCCCGATTGGCTTGGCTTGATGATGATTTAATAAAACTGCAATGTGACATTCCTACAATGGCGGCCGTGAAGAATATGACGAACCAGGCTGAGCTCGCGCATTCAGAGACTATGGCACCCGTAGCCATCGGCTCGCTGCCAGCATTGGTTGGTTGGCTGTATGTTCTAGAAGGATCTCGTCTAGGGGCGGCAGTGATTGCCAAGCGTCTGCAACGCCAATTACCTAACTCACCTTGTAGTTTTTTTTCGCGTTCGATTGCGCCGCAGGCGTGGTCGCAATTTTTGCTGTTTGCACAACAGGTTGCTGCTGCTGATTCCGATGATGTGATTGATGCAGCGCAACAAGCATTTACCAGCTATATTGAGCAGCTAAAGGCGCCATTAGGCGCACCATTAAGACTACCCAAGAGCGCCGAGTATGCAAACTAGCTTGAACCTTACTAAATAAGCCATTGACTGTAATGATAGCCATTGAAAACAACCTATTATTGTTCATTTTTATCTTACTCATAGTCACTATGGCTACGGGTGCTGGCGCCTTGTGGTTTTGGTTGCGAGCACGTTATCAACAACGGTTGTTGAAGCAGTGGGTACAGGCCAACTACGATACTTTGAGCAGTATTGCTACGGACCAACCGCTGGAGCAAAAACTATCGAGAATTTGTGCTCTGCTAGAATCACAAATTCCGTTTAGTTTCGCTTCGGTGATGGTAGCAAATGAGCAGCGCACCAGTTTAAGTGCGGTGGCGACTGCGCGGCTGCCTAAATCTTTGTTTGATGGCTTGCAAATGTTACCTATTGCTAACGGTGTGGGCGCCTGTGGCACGGCCGCCGCGCAAGGGCGTCCGGTGGTGGTTGCCAAGATGCATGAAGACACTCGATTTGAAGCCTTTATGCCATTAATAAAGCAGTTTAAGCTGAGCTCAGCTTGGTCCTTTCCAGTGTATACCGCGCAGCAGCAGCTCTTAGGTACTCTTGCGGTCTACTCCGAGCGCGAGCGGTTACCTAATCAGCAACAACGCGCCATCATTGAACGTAGCTGTGAGCTATTAGCCCTTGTGATGCAACAGCATCATGAACGCTTGGCGCGCGAACGCAGCGAGCAGCGGGCGAATTCATTGTTTGCCTACAACCCAGAGGCAGTGTTTACGTTAGATTTAGAGGGGCGTTTTACTAGTTTAAACGCCGCTGGTGAAGCCTTGGTGCAAGCTTCTGAGCGCGAAATATTGGGCCAGCGCTACGATGTGGTGGTACTTGAAGAAGACAAACAACGTACTCAGGAACATTTTCTCGCAGCTGTGGCGGGGCAGCCGCAGCGCTATGAGATCCGCATTTTAAATAGTGCGGGCCAGCTACGTACCCTCAATATTACCAACATGCCGATGAAGGTGAATCATCAGGTTGTGGGCGTGCATGGGATTGCAAAAGATGTCACCCAGCAACGCGACGATGAAGAGCGCTTGGTGTTGTTCCGCCGTTGCTTAGAATCAAGCACTGATGGCATTGTGATCAGTGATGCACGTAAACCGGGTTATCCCTTAATCTATGTCAATCCAGCGTTTACTCAAATTACCGGTTATTCAGAAGCAGAAATGCTAGGGGATAATTGCGATAAACTGCGCGGTCCGGATACGGATCTTGCTGCTATAGCCGAGATAGATGCTGCTATAGCTCAGCAAATTGAAGCTCGAACGGTGATTAAAAATTATCGTAAAGACGGCAGTATGTTTTGGAATGAATTACTGTTATCACCGGTACGCGATGACCAAGGTGAACTAACCCACTGGGTTGGAGTGCAAACAGATATTACCGAGCGGGTAGAGCGGGAACGTAGCCTCGCTTTTCATGCCAGCCATGATCCTTTAACAGGATTACCCAACCGCAGCATGTTAGAACAGCGTTTACAGCAAGCGCTAGCCGACGACTCCGCAGCTCTAGAATCAGTCTTTGTTTTATTTATTGATTTGGATGGCTTTAAGCCTATCAATGACAGCTTGGGTCATGAGTTTGGTGATGAAATTTTAGTGCAGACAGGGCAGCGTCTGCGTGCCGTATTACCAGCAGAAGACTTGCTGGCGCGCTTTGGTGGTGATGAATTTGTTGCTGTGGTTCAGAGCCAAACCTCAATTGCCGCAGTAACCCAGCTGGCGCAACGATTGCTCGATCAGTTCCTCCATCCCTTTGTGTTTGAACAAGCAGAAGTATCGTTATCGGCGGCGATTGGGATTGCTACTAACGACAGCAGTGTGCGTTATCCCAATCAGCTGATTCAACACGCCGATGTTGCTATGTATGAAGTTAAGCGTCGCGGTAGTAACGGTTTGCAGTGGTTCTCGCCAGTGTTTGATGAAGGTGCACAATTACAAATTCAGCGCCGCTCGCAGTTACAAGAAGCCATTGCGCAGCAACAATTTGAGTTGTTCTACCAGCCGATTGTAAGTGCGCAGGGGGCGATCCATGGGGTGGAAGCCTTGATTCGCTGGAAGCACCCAGAACAGGGATTTATCTCGCCAGCAGAGTTTATTCCATTAGCGGAAAAGACCGGCCAAATCATCGCAATTAGTGAGTGGGTACTTAATCAGGCTTGTATGGATAGCCAAACCTTACGTGAGGCTGGGGTGCCTCATGTGGCGGTGAACTTCTCGCCGATGCAGTTTTATCGTGATGATTTTGTTGAGTCGGTAGAGCGAATCATTAAGCCGTATAACTTACGCCCCGGGCAACTGGTGGCAGAAATTACAGAGAATGTGTTGATGCGCGACAGCAGCCATATCTTTGAGATTTTGCAGCAACTACGCGAATTGGGGCTAGAGATAGCACTAGACGATTTTGGTACTGGCTATGCAAGCTTGAGCTATTTAACTCGGATACCAGCGCAACGTTTAAAAATAGACCGCAGCTTTATTGACAATATTCATCAGAATACAGCCAATGCGGCTATCACCCGAGGCATCTTAACCATGGCCGCGGAGCTTGGCATAGCGACCGTGGCAGAAGGTGTAGAAACCGAGGCGGAGCTAGCCTATTTACAGCGCTACGCCTGTGATTACATGCAAGGTTTCTTATTCTGCAAACCACTGCCGCTGCCAGAATTACTGGCTTGGCTAAACCATAAATAAATTGCGGTACATACGTTCCGCATAATCGTCGGTCATCCCGGCTACGTAGTCGCACAAAATACGATCGGCAGCAGTTGGGCCCCCTTGGCTGCCAGCTTGTAACCAGCGGCTACGGGTATTGCGTGGCAACAGGCGCTCTGGCTCAGTGTGCAAAGCAGTAAATAAATCTAGCAGCATGTTCTGACTACGATAGCGTAATTGCTGAATCGCGGGGTCGTTAATTACATGCTCAAACACCACACTTTTCAAACTATTGAGTAACAGGCGTTCAGCCTCAGGTAAGGTTGCATTATAAGCAATCAAAGGTTGCTCAGCTGCTTCTAGCACCTGCTCTAAGCGAATTGCGGTAACAAAAATATTCACCATCGCGCCAATGGCATTTTTACGCAGATGATGTTCGTTGGCAAAAAGCTGTTGGCCAAGTTGCTGCATAAGTGCTGCCAACTCGTTCGGTAGCTGCACCAAGATTTGGTCTAGATGGCCATGCCATTGGCTTTCATTTAAGGTGCCTGTTACCACCGCATCTTCCAAATCATGCACGCCATAGGCGATATCATCGGCGAGCTCCATCAGGCTCGCATCCAAAGATTTGTGCAGTGAGCGTTGCCATGGTGATTGAGGTAACTGTTGTACTTGTTGGAACAGTTCGCGGTCTTGGTTGCTGAGTGGGTCTAACACCCAGTCGAGCAGATCAGCATCGCATGCAAACAATGCTTTTGCTGGCTTAAACTGGCTCAGGCTGATTGGCTGCGAGGTTGCCGGTGGCGCCGACAACGGCGGCATCAATACCGGATATTTTAATAGCCCCAGTAGGGTACGGCGGGTTAAATCCATCCCATGCTGCGGGTGGTAAGCTTCAAGTTTGCCTACGATTCGAAACGTTTGGCCATTACCCTCAAACCCACCTGCCCCCAACATTTTATAATTGAGTGCCGTTTCACCACCATGACCAAACGGGGGGTGGCCGATATCATGGGCTAAACAAAGCGTTTCCATTAAGTTGAGATCAGGCAGCATAGCGGCTAATTCTGGCGCGCTGACCTGTTGCAACTGATTGATCAGTGAGGCGCCGATTTGTGCGGCTTCGAGGGAGTGGGTTAGGCGCGTTCGATAAAAGTCATTTTCACCCACGTTCATGATTTGGGTTTTCGACTGTAACCGACGAAACGCAGCTGAATGGAGGACGCGGGCACGATCTCGCTGCCAAGCGGTGCGTAAATCACCAGGACGTGGCTGCGGGCCACCGGAACGTCGTTGTTGCCAAATTGCTGTCATGGGTGCTTATCCGTTAAGGGTTTACGCAATAGTACAACATCGCGCGGATGAAGGTGAAGCTGCAAGCCATGCTGGTGTGCCCAGCAACGAAAAGTTTGCTCGTGAAAAAAGCTGATATGGGTGGGGTCATGGCGATACCGCCAGCCTGCAAAGCGTTCTAGTGCGGTCCAGCGTTGGGTCATGATGGCTAACCAGCCACCGGGTTTAAGACAGTCCAACAATTGCTGCATTACGAGGCCCGGTTGGGCCAGGTGTTCGACCACCTCAGTGCAGGTGATAAAATCGTATTGGTGCTGTAACAGTTCCGGCTGATAGGCATAGTATAGATCGTAGTTGGCACAGTGATGACCGTAATCGTTAAGCATGGATGCTAATGTAGGGCCAGGGCCACAACCAAAATCTAACCCTTGTGCTGGCTTTTGATGAGTTTGCTGCAGTTGGGCTACCAGTGGCTGCACTAAGCGGTCTAAAAAGGTGCGATAGCCGACATCTGCGGGACTATTTTGATGCAAGTCGTATTCGGCTTTTTCTTGCTCGGCAGTGAGTTGATCGGCTGCTGCGACATGGATTAATTGGCATTGTTGGCAATGCCAATAGCGCCGCCCCGTGAGTGCGCCTTTTGCCTGTTGATAACATAGCTTAGTGGCAACTGCAGCACATAATGGACAAGCCGGCCCGGCTTGCATGGATGGCATCACCATTTGGCCATCAGGGCAACGGGCACACATGGACGCAATTACGCCCCGCCGCCTTGGCGTTATACATAGCTTGGTCGGCTTGGCGCATGAGGTCTCCTAACTGTTCTGCATGGTAGGGATACAAAGCGACGCCGATACTGGCAGAAACCTCTAAGTGTAATTCGTCAATATGAATAGGTTGCTCTAAGGCGTGGCGGATCCGCTCTGCAACTTGTTTGGCCTCGGCCTCAATCAGGTTAGGATCACGTTCAAAACCATTGAGCAGCGCAGTAAATTCATCACCACCAATACGCCCCGCAACATCATGGTCGCGCAAGGCGCGTTGAATGCGTTGGGCTACGATTTTAAGCAATGAGTCGCCCACTGCATGGCCGTGACAATCGTTGATCGGCTTAAACTTATCTAAATCAATAAAAAGCACGGCCAGTGCTTTGCTGTGATTGTTAGCATGCTTGAGTTGCAGCTCTAATAATTCTTGAAAATGAGCCCGATTAGGCAGCCCAGTGAGCAGATCATAACGGGCCATGTGGGCTAACTTATCCCGGGCTAGTTTGGCCTCGGTGATATCACGTGCAATCCCTAAAAAGTACAAGACGTGGCCGTTTGGGTCGGTAACAGCGGTGCCATTACTGGTATGCCATTGAATGCTGCCATCGGCGGCTAAGACTCGGTATTCAATAGCTGGAATCTTCTCATCTGGATTACCCAATACTTGCTGCAGATAAGTACGGCAAATTTCAATGTCGTCTGGATGGACAAACTTGTCAAAGGTTTGTGAGGCTGATTCATGTACTTGATAGCCCATTTGCTCATGCCAATTAGGAGATAAATATTGGAACTGGCCGTTTGCGGTGAGCGTGAAGATGATGTCGTTGGCATTTTCCACAATGCCCCGAAACAAAGCTTCGCTAGCCTGCACTCGCTTTTCTAATTCTTTGCGCTCGCTGGTGTCGTTGAGGTAACCTGTCCACACTCGATTGCCGTATGCATCTTTGTGCCCACGGTCGTAGGCTTCTAACCAAACCTCTTGTTGGTTAGATTTGAGCATACGGAATTCTTGATGCCAGTAACTGCCGTTACTAGCTGCATGCTCGCTGGAACCAAGCACACCTTCAATATCCTCTGGATGAATACAAGCAAGTAAAGGTTGGGCATCGACTGCTAGATCAGCTGGGTCAAATCCAAACCAATCTTTAATGATGGGGCTAATGTAGGTAAATCTGAAGTGATTAGCGCTATTTGCTTCAAGCCGATAGACCACGCCAGGCAAGCTCTCAATGAGGTCTTGCCAGTCGCGCGCCAGTACTGACTTATCAGTCACGGAAGTTTTCATATTGCAAGGGTTGCTCTATGTCTGATTGACGTAGCAAGGCAATGGCTTCTTGCAAGTCATCGCGTTTTTTACCAGTAACTCGCACTTTGTCCCCCTGAATAGAACTTTGTACTTTGATTTTGCTGGCTTTAATTAATTGCGTGATTTTTTTAGCTAAAGGCTGATCAATGCCTTGTTTAAAGTTGATGGTTAAGCTAAAAGTTTTACCACTGTGAGTGGGTTCATCAGGTATGTCACAGCCGGCTAAACTAATGTTACGTTTAGCGCAATGATTATTAAAAATGTCCTGAATTTGGCGTACCTGAAAATCAGATTCTGAAGTTAAGGTAACACTTAACTCTTGCTGCTCTATGGTGGCTAGAACCCCACGAAAATCAAAGCGTGTAGTGAGTTCACGGGTGGCATTATCCACGGCGTTTTTCAGTTCAACTTTGTCTATTTCAGACACAACATCAAAACTTGGCATGACAAAAATCTCATCGGTTAGTAAGTTGGTGCAGGTTAGGTTCGTATTTAAGTGTGCGAACTTGGACTGCAGTAATGATAGAATATTTGTTAAATATGCGCAGCATTATTTGTCAAAATACCAAGTTCCGCATATAACTGTTAATAACAGCTAGTAAAATTAAGGAGACGTATGGCAGCACATGGAAAGCCCATGATTGTGATAGGTATTGGCGCCTCGGCCGGTGGATTAGAAGCTGTGAGTGCGCTTATTCATGATTTGGACGCTAAACTGCCAGCGTGTTATGTGGTGTTGCAGCACTTATCGCCAACCCACAAAAGCATGATGCCCGAAATTTTGGCACGTGAAACCAATCTTTCTGTGATGTCTTTGCAGCGTTCAACCAAGCCCCGTAGTGGCACCATCTATGTGGTGCCACCCAATAGTAATGCTATCTACCAAGACGGTCGCATCGAGTTGACGCCGGTTAAGCCTGAAATCTCTCCTAAACCCTCGGTAAATTTGTTCTTTAAAACCCTTGCTGAAGAAATGGGAGACCGTGCCATTGGGGTGGTGCTGTCGGGGACGGGTAGCGATGGTACCTTAGGCCTTCGAGCGATTCAGGCTGAAGGCGGAGTGACCATTGCGCAAGATCCTGCTACGGCCAAATATGCGGGTATGCCACAGTCGGCGATTGACGCGGGCTGTGCTGATTTTATCTTAACGCCAGCAGCGATAGCCGCACAAATGCCAGAGTTTATTCGCATGCATTTGAGCGATGACAATAGTATTTCGGAGCAGGTTCTAGAGAGGGTTGTCGAGCTTTTAAAAGAACGCAAACAACTCGACTTCAGTGGTTATAAGACGGGTACTATGGCGCGCCGCATTCAACGTCGAATTGTAGCGACGGGTACGGGGCGGGTTAAAGATTACTTACACTTACTGCAAGAGCATGCCACCGAATTAGATGAATTAGCGCGGGATATTCTGATTTCGGTGACCTCATTTTTTCGCGATAAAGAGGCTTTTGAAAGCTTCAATGGCTTGTTAAAACAGCATTTGCAGCACCATCAACAACAAGAATTGCGGATTTGGATAGCTGGCTGTGCCACAGGTGAAGAGGCATATAGTGTGGCTATGCTAGCCGCCGAGGCGCTGCAGCATCTTGACCAGCCACCCGGGGTGGTCATTTTTGCCACGGATCTCGATGAAGAAGCCCTACGCATTGCTCGCCGTGGCGTGTATCCAGCGGGAGCTCTAGCCGATATTTCACCACGTTTGCTGGAGCGTTACTTCAAACCCTACAACGATCAGTTTGAGGTCAGTAAAATGCTGCGTGATATGGTGGTGTTCGCTAAACACAATTTAGTATCGGATCCGCCTTTTATGCGGGTCGATTTTATTACCTGTCGCAATGTGCTGATCTATTTCTCGCCACAACTACAACGCAAGGTATTACAACGCTTTCATTTTGCTTTAGCTAACGACGGTGTGTTGTTTTTGGGGCGTTCTGAAAGTATCAGTCACGCTGAAGAATTCTTCAGTGTCAGCCATCGCCGTGATCGGCTCTACAGCAAATCGCCCGAGGTGACGGTTACGCCCGAGCTCACCCAAGCTCCTACCAGCGCCAAACCAAACTCCAGTAATCTGATGAAGGTTGATGCTGAGCAGTTGTTACAGCATCTCCATCATTGGTTGCGCCATGTCCCAGCCGCCGCAGTGGTGTGCCAAGCCGATGGTATCGTGGTACGGGCATTGGGCCGGGTCGACCGATTTTTTAAGCAGGGGCCTGCGGCTGAGCGCTTAACCGATTTGCCACTAGCCGCAGTAGAATTGCAGCAGCCGTTATCAGATGTGGGCTTGAACGCGATTGCTAAGGCGTTGCAGGGGCTGGCGCTGAAAGACATTATTCATCCCCGCTTTAGAACTGAACTTGGTAATTTGCTTAGTAACTACGATTGGACTGCCGAGCGTATGTTGGGGCAGACTCACCATGTGGCGGGAGAGCACTGGCAATTGATGGTGATGCCGCTAGCGCACGCTCAAACCAAGTTATTTATGGTCACTGTGTTGCCAGCCTTTATGCCCAATGCGCGTGAGCAAGCCCAAGAGTTAACCCGTAACTCAGCCGCAACCCAGCAGCTGTTGCAAGACGAATTGTTTGCGACCCGTGAGCATCTTCAAGCCATGGTAGAAGAGCTGGCTTCTTCTAATGAAGAAATGCAAAGCTTAAACGAAGAAATGCAAGCTTCTAACGAAGAGATGCAGGCCACCAACGAAGAGCTCGAGGCCGCCAACGAAGAGTTGCAAGCTACCAATGAAGAGCTGATTAGTCTTAACCAAGAACTGAACGTAAAAACAGCTGAGCTGATTGCTCTAAACGATGAATATGCTCATGTTTATGATGCTTTGGAATTTCCACTGTTGGTGTTTGATACCGATGGCAAACTACTGCGTTATAACGCTGCAGCACAGCGCCGACTAGCTTTGCGTGGAAATATGATAGGCCGTGATTTTGCTAAGCTAAAGCTGCCTCATTTTATTCAGAACGACGCCATTAAGTTGTTTGAGCAAGCCTACTCTGAGGGTGATACGGCCCAGCATGTGGTGCGAGGCCAGCAAGAGGTGGTACAAGTGACCGTCACGCCAGGGCTTAATCGACGTGGTGACGTGTATGCGGTGCTAGTGACCTTGATTGATGTCACCGAAATCACTCGCACTCAGGAGCAGTTACAGGCATCGCAACATCAGTTAGCGCAGATCATGGAAAATACCACCATGATATTGGCGTTGAAATCCCTTAACGGCGAGTACTCACTGATTAACCCAAGCTTTGAAAGCATGTTTAACCTAACCGCAGACGACGTATTAGGACGAACAGACTTTGATTTGTTTCCTCACGATTTTGCCGCGTCTATGCTTGAGTGTGATTTGCGTACGGTGCGCTCGTTGAAGTCGGTTACTCATGAACATCACTTAAACAATCAGCAAGGTCAGCAGGTGTATCGCACCGTGCATCAAGCGTTGTTGAACGAACAGGGCAAAGCCTATGCCATTTTAATCGAGGCTGAGGATATTACGCTGCGCAAGAAAGCGGAGCAGCAATTACAAATCGCCGCACGAGTTTACGAACAAGCGGGCGAAGCGATTGTAGTGATGGATCAACAGGGGCTGATTCAGACCGTTAACTCAGCGTTTGAGCATTTAACTCAATTAGTTGAAGCTGATGCGCTAGAGAGTTGTTTTTGGAACTTGGTGTATTGCGAACGTGATGCCGAAAAGGCAGTACAAAGGATAACCACGGAACTCAGCCAAACCGGCTTTTGGCAAGGTGAAGTCTCATTAATGCAGCAGGGTGATGAGGCAGCTAGCAGTGTTGCGGTGTGGTTAACCATCAATAGAATCCAGTCACCAGAATTAGACAGATCTGCTTACGTTGCAGTGTTTGCTGATATTTCTAACTTAAAAGAGTCGCAGCGCAAAGCTGAGTATTTAGCCACCCACGATAGTCTGACCGCCTTACCTAATCGAACCTTGTTACAAGACCGCTTGGGTCATGCTATTGATGTGGCCAAGCGAGATAAATCAGCAGTGGCGTTATTGTTCATCGATCTGGATAACTTCAAGAACCTCAACGATACGCTCGGCCATGATGCCGGTGATGAGTTATTAATTCAGGCTGCAGAGCGCTTAAAGGCAGTTGTGCGAGAAGTGGATACAGTCGCTCGTTTAGGCGGTGACGAATTTACCATTGTGCTAGGTGATGCCACTTTGGGTGCGGCCGAACGCGTAGCGCGGCAAGCCTTGGAGGTATTAAGCCAGCCGTTTGTGATTCAACGGCATCGCCATTACATGAGCGGCAGTATTGGCATCGCTCTCTATCCGGATGATGGCGTGGATACCACCACCTTGATCAAGGCAGCCGATACTGCGATGTACCGTGCCAAGGATAACGGTCGAAATCGCTACGAATTGTATAAAGAAGAGTTGCAATCCCAGCTGTTACGCCACGCCGATGTTGAGAACAAATTACGCGAAGCCTTACGTCGTGGTGATTTGTATCTGGCCTATCAGCCTAAATTTAAAGTGGCTGAGCCTAATCTTATTGTCGGCGCTGAAGCTTTATTGCGCTGGCATCATGACGAGTTAGGACAAGTTAGCCCAGCTGATTTTATTGCCGTAGCGGAACAAAGTAATTTAATTGTCGATGTGGATTTTTATGTAGCCAGCGAGCTGATTCGACAACTAGCCAAATGGCAGCAGCAAGGTATTGATTATCCGGCGATGGCCTTAAATGTGTCGCCCAAGAGCTTTCAGCATGAGGGTTATGTTGACCTGATTTTACGTTTGTTGGAGCAATATAAAGTGCACTCGCTGATGATTCAGATTGAGTTAACCGAGCGTACTTTGGTATCGCAACGGAATTCTGAGTTAGGCAATATTGAACGCTTACGCAATGCGGGTATTCAGCTCAGTATTGATGATTTTGGCACGGGTTATTCGTCGATGAGTTATTTGAAGCGGCTGCCCCTCGCCGAGTTGAAAATCGATAAGAGCTTTGTGGATGGGTTAGCGCAAGAAGCCAACGATGAAGCTATTGCTAAGGCTATTTTAGCGATGGCCCAGGCCTTAGATATTCGTACCGTAGCTGAAGGTGTTGAAACTAAAGAGCAATTAGATTGGTTAGCGACTTATGGTTGTGACTATGCTCAAGGCTATTTATTGGCAAAGCCAATGAGTGCGGATGACTTTGTGAAGCTATTGAAAGGAAGCAAATAAGTGGTAACTAGCGGTGGATTTATTCAAGCCTGTGAGCAAGAACAACTGCACTTGAGTGGCGCCATTCAAAGTTATGGTGCCTTGCTGATTGCGAACAAAAAGACTATTCAGATCACTCATTTATCAAGCAATATTAGCGATTTTATTAGTGGTTTTGATGAGCATTCGGTGGGCCATTTGGTACCAGAAATTTTAGAAGGGCTGATCCAAAATTTTAACGGCACAACGCAGTTTTATGAGAATGAGCTACAGGGGATTAACAGCCGTTTAGACGTTATTTTGAATGCAGTTGATGAGCAACATATGGCCATCGAATTGGTCCCTAGTTTGCCGCACGTGCGCTTGCAGTCAGCAATCAAAGTGTTGCCACCTAGTATAGATAGTGATGCTGTGCTCAATTCAGTTCGCCAGCAGTTGGTTGATTATATCGCCGAACTGACTGGTTTTGAGCGGGTGATGTATTACGAGTTTCTACCCTCGGGCGATGGTGAAGTCATTGCCGAGAGTTGTCAACGTGAGGGCATGGGGAGTTACCTCGGGTTAAGGTTTCCAGCCAGTGATATCCCACAGATTGCTCGCGACTTGTACTTAAAAACGCCGTGGCGGGCAATTTATGATGCCAGTGCGCCAACAGCTTCAGTGATGGGGCATTTTACCCCAGACCTTACTCACAGCCATTTGCGCAGTGTCTCGCCGGTTCATATTCAATACATGCGCAATATGGGCGTCATGAGCTCCGTTAGCTGGTCCATTATTGGGCGTAACGAGCTATCCGCATTACTTTCTATTCATGATGCTGAAGCTAAGGCAATACCTTTACCTGTGATGCAACATTTATGGGAAGTGATCGCCCAATTTAATCTTATGTTGCGCGAGTTTGCTGCGCGTAAACGGATGAATCTACATGCGCGCATGCAAGAACAGTTGAATAAACTCCAAGTGCGAATCAATAGTGCGGAGAGCTTCAGCGATGTTTGGCCGCAGCTAAGTGCCTGGTTGATGAAAGAGTTTAAGCTACAAGGGGTGCTATTGGTGCATGCTAACGAACAATTCACAGCAGGTACTCTACAACTAGAACCCCATGCTTTCAAACAGGTGCAAACGATGCTTTTAAACAGCAAAGAAATGCTGTGGCAAACGGATAACTTGCTCGGTGCGTTGCCAGCTATTGAATTAAGCGAAGTGGCTGGCGTTGCCGCGCTTAATGCATTGCCGCAGAGCCAGCAGGGGTTTCAATTATACCTGTTGCGGAGTTGTGAAACCTATCAGATTTCGTGGGGTGGACGGTCTGATAAGCCGCACGAGCAACAAGGTGAGCTGGCTATTTCACCTCGCCGATCCTTTGAGAAGTGGATAGAAACACGGTTATCTTTCAGTATGCCTTGGAGTGAGGATACTCGACTAAAGCTGATGAAACTGCGGTTACTGCTACAATTACTTAAATAATTTATGGATGTCTAAACGTCTATATTGATAAAGGTCCAAAACCGCGTTAAAGTAGCCCGCAATGGGTGTTTACCTGATCGCAGTTGAAGGACCTTTGTATGTTATCCACACCATGGCCTGTCGCCATAACTCACCAGTGTCAGTTACCAAACGGGGTACTCTACGTTAACGAACACGGTGCTAGCACGGCGCCTGCGCTGCTTATTTTGGGCGGGATTTCCGCTACCCGTGATGCTATTACCGCAGCGGGTGATGGTTGGTGGCAAGGGTTAGCTGCAGCCATTGAGAGCCATCGCTGGCGTGTTTTTACCTTGGATTATGGTGGTGGCAATGGTGACTCTAGCATAGCCGAGGCACCGACCTCGATTGCGGCGCAAGCAGAACTTTGTGCCAGTGCTTTGCAACAACTTGGAGTCACTGAACTAGCGGCAATTGTGGGTGGCTCTTACGGCGGTCTAGTTGGGCTGGAAATTCATCGCCAAGCTCTATTGCCGGTACCACACTTGGCCATCATAGGTGCGGCTCATCGCCCTACCGCACAGGCCGTGATGTTAAGGCATATTCAGCGTGAATTGGTCCGCCTAGGAGATGCCGCTGGCGTGCCAGCACGCGGAGCACAGCTCGCTCGAGCCTTAGCGATGCTCAGCTATCGTAGTGCTGATGCCATGGACCAGTTTTACCCGGATCCGCAAGCAGCGGTGGCTTATATCGAAAGCCGTGGACTGCGTACGGTAACCCGCTCGTTGCCTCGTACGCAGCAATTGTTTGAAGTTTTTGGGCCGGCGTTAGATAACTATCGAATTGATCCTGCCAGTATCACTGCAGCTACTTTATTGCTGGGTTTTGACAGTGATCAGCTGGTACCACCGGCGGTATTGCATGAATTTGCTGAGCAATTGCCTGACTGTCAGGGATGTTGGATCACGCCTTCAAGTTATGGCCACGATGGCTTTATCAAAGATACCGAGCGCTACGCTGAGTTACTGCGGCAGTTTTTACAGCAAGCCCTAGCGGAGGCGTCATGCTAGCCATTATTGTTGTTGGCTGTGGCAATATCGGGCAAACTTGGCTGCAGCAGTTTGCGCCACATCTGCCAACAGTTGCCTACGTGAGCGCAGTGGCGAATACCCTAGGCTTGCGTTTATCGCAGTCGTTAGCGCAAGTTGCTCACAGCGATATTTCTCAGGGGCAGTATCAGCATCCTTATCAGGGTCATCCAGCGGACCAAGTGCGGGCGCATATCTTGCAGTTGCAGCAGCAAGGGCAGCAGGTTGTGGTGTTAGATTTAACCGCAAGTAAAGCTATCAGTAGGGCCTATCCTGCTTGGATTGCGGCTGGTGCTCATCTTATTAGCGCCAACAAATACGCCGGCTCAAGTCACCCTGATTATTATCGAGAAGTGATCAAGCAGCTTCAGCGTTATCAGCGCCATTGGCTTTACAACACTACAGTGGGCGCCGGTTTACCCATTCAAAAAGCAATTAATGAACGCTTGGCTTGCCATGATGAGCTAAAAGCGATGGAAGGTAATTTTTCAGGTTCGCTAAGTTGGGTGTTTCAGCAGTACCGGCTCGGCGATAAGCTCAGTGATTGGCTCCAGCAAGCCGCCGAGCAAGGCCTCACTGAACCGGACCCACGCTTAGATCTGTCGGGGATGGACGTAGCGCGCAAACTACTGATCTTAGCGCGTGAAGCCGGCTGGCAACTGAAATTAGCGGATATCGAGGTGCATAATCTGGTACCACCGCCGCTGCGACAACTGTCATTAAAGGAATTTTGGCAGCAGCGCCATATACTCGATGATACCTTCGAACGTTGGCGGCTTGAGCATTACCCAGAGGCCACACAATTCTGTTACTTAGGTAGCGTGGCTTTGAACGAGCAAGGGCAGGTACAAGCAGCGGCTTCGTTGCAGCCAATTGCGGCTACGTCAAGCTATGCGCAGTTACCCCCAGGCAATGCAAACTTTATGATTCGGAGTCGTCAGTATTGGCATAATCCGTTAATTATTCAGGGCCCCGGAGCCGGTGCCGAAGTAACCGCTGCTGGTGTGCATAGCGATATTTTAGAATTGCTAAAGCGCTTATAAAAAAGACTTGCGTGTTGGTAAAATCTAATTATTATGGACGTCTAAACATCTAGAAATTTAAATGTCTATAATTGAGGTTTGCCATGACGACGACTCAGCATCCAGCTACCCTTGCTTTGCATCACGGATTTTCTGCCGATCCAACCACCAAAGCGGTGGCCGTGCCCCTGTATCAAACCGCCGCTTTTGCTTTTGATGATGCACAGCACGGTGCCGATTTATTTGATTTAGCCGTACCAGGCAATATTTACACGCGTATTATGAATCCGACGACGGACGTGTTGGAGCAGCGCTTGGCTGCACTTGAAGGTGGAGTCGCTAGCTTAGCGGTGGCATCGGGAATGGCGGCCATTCACTATGCCTTAATTACGTTAGCTAAGCAGGGGGATAATATTGTTACCACCCCGCAAGTGTATGGTGGAACCTATACCTTGTTTGCGCATCAATTGCCGGCGTTGGGTATTGAAGTGCGCTTTGCAGCAAGTGATCAAGCTGCTGACGTTGCGGCGTTAGTGGATGCGAATACTAAGGCCATTTACTGTGAAAGTATCGGTAACCCTGCCGGCAATATCGCAGATATTCCAGCGTTAGCGGCGGTGGCTAATGAGCATGGCATTCCGTTAGTGGTTGATAATACGGTGGCCACACCAATCCTGTGTAAACCTATTGAGTTAGGTGCGCATATTGTGGTGCACTCACTCACCAAATACATCGGCGGTCATGGCACCACTATTGCTGGCGCTATTGTTGATGGCGGCACCTTTGATTGGTTGGCGGCAGCGCCAAAGTTTCCGCAGTTCAGTCAGCCAGAACCTGCTTATCATGGGGTGGTGTACACCGATGCGTTTGGCCCTGCTGCATTTATCGCGCGGGTACGGACCGTAGCTCTGCGTAACACAGGCGCAGCTTTGTCGCCGTTTAATGCGTTTTTGATTCTACAAGGATTAGAAACGTTAGAGCTGCGCATGCAGCGTCATTGTGACAATGCCGCAAAAGTGGTGGCGTTTTTACAACAACATCCACAGGTGGCTTGGGTCAATTATGCCGGCAGCTCAGAGCATCCGCATTACCCACTAGCGCAACGCCTCATTCAAGGTGGCTTACCAGCAAGTCTGCTGACGTTTGGCGTGGCCGGCGGGTATGCGGCAGGGGTACGTTTTTACGATAGCCTGAAATTGTTCAAGCGCTTGGTTAACATCGGCGATACTAAGTCACTTGCTTGTCATCCCGCATCAACGACCCATCGCCAGTTAAGCGTTGAAGAGCAAGCTAAAGTAGGGGTTAAACCAGAAGCGATTCGTCTGTGTGTAGGAATTGAGCATATTGATGACATTTTGGCGGATTTAGAGCAGGCTCTGGCGCAATAGCGTTGCCGTTAGCATTATTAGTGGTATTATCCAGAGCCTTACTTATTGAATAATCGATTGAATCAGGGGCTCTGGATGTTGCGTAAATTCACCGTGGCGAGTGTTGTTTTTATCTTAATGGGAACCTTGTTATCAGGGTGTTCTAGCTACGTAGAATATCAATTACTGCAACGCGCAGAGCCTATTGGTATGCCCACCACCATGCCTGAAGTGATTGCCGAAGCGGGGATGGAATCGCGGCAGTTCTGCATGCCACACTTAGGCGGCTGCACGGGCTATCTGTATGCACCGCCTAAGACTGAGACCAACAAAAGCTCATGGGACTTTACCATGGCTTTTACGGATCGAACCGTGAACTATCAGCTAGAGCTAAACCGTGAGCAAGTACCAGAAGCTCGTCGCGGTACCATGATCTTGTTGCATGGTTTTGGTGGCAGCAAAGAAACCATGTACCTGCTGGCAGACTACTATCGTTTTCTCGGCTTTCACGTAGTGATACCTGATCTGCAAGGGCATGGTGCCTCATCGCATGATGAGCCTGGGTTTGGCGTGCTAGACGCAGACATCATTGATACCCTGATTAACTCGCTGCCCGCACGAGAGCGCCCACACCCGCTGTATTTGACTGGTTTTTCTATGGGGGCAGTTGCTGCGGCGCATGTGGCGAGCCGCCGTGATGATATTAGCGGTATGCTGTTATTTGCACCTATGCGTGATTTTGCGGAAGCTGCCTGGCAAGTAAGCCAGAAAACCCATGCACGCAGCAGTAAAATAGTCACTGAAGAAGCCATCAAAGAGGGCGTTCACAGCGCGCTAGCGCATAAACAGTTGCAGCCTGAACAGTTAGATCTGCTACAGCTGTTGCCAGCGATAAAGGTACCTACCTTGATTCTGGCCAGTGAGCACGACAAGGTTGCGCCTTATTCTTATTTTGCGCCGTTGCAGTCAGAATCGATTCAGGTGACCGAAGTAGCTGAGCGCAATCATTTTGTGATGATGATGATGGACCAACCCTTACACCAGCAACTGTACCCTTGGTTGCAGCAACATTAAGTTAAGCAAGCAATTAGGACAGCGGCCAATCGGCCGCGTCGACATGATCGAGCTGCTGGTCAAACTGGTCGCCTTGCCAACGTTGGATGAACTCTTGCTGCGGGTCGTACTGGGCGGTTTGCTTGGCTAAATCGAACCAGCGATGGCCACGAGGATCCGCGCCAACTCCGGCTAGATATTGCCAATTACCCCAATTGGCAGCCACCTCATAATCCACCAGTTGTTGTTCAAAATAAGCAGCCCCATAGCGCCAGTCCAGCCCTAGCTCGTGTACGAGACAACTGGCCACTAACTGACGTCCGCGGTTGGACATGTAACCGGTTGCATTAAGCTGCTTCATGCAAGCGTTCACAATGGGAAAAGGAGTGTTGCCCTGGCACCATTTTTGAAATCTACCGGCGTAAAAACTGGTGCGCGGTGGCCGTTGGCTGATCCCGGCAAAAGCAAACAAGCGCTGCTGATA
Organism: Pseudidiomarina fusca; assembly: GCF_032227045.1. Classification (NCBI taxonomy): domain Bacteria; kingdom Pseudomonadati; phylum Pseudomonadota; class Gammaproteobacteria; order Alteromonadales; family Idiomarinaceae; genus Pseudidiomarina; species Pseudidiomarina fusca. The sequence continues at coordinate 18,456 of NZ_JANFPJ010000019.1, read as the reverse complement.
ATGGCGTGCATACCAGTAAAAATACTCGCGCCAGAGCAGCTCAAATAAGATCCAATAAGTATTATCATTGGCACCTTGCTGAGCTTTATGAAGCCGCAACTGAGCTAAGATTTGACGTGGTGAGAGCGAGCCGTTGGCCAACCAAGGTGAAAATTTGGTGGAATGGTTAAACTCATCCAAGCTATTGCGAGTTTGCTTATAAGTTTGCGCATGAGCAGCGGCAAAGTAAGCTTGAAGATGTGTCAGACCAGCTTCGCAACCGCCTTCAAATAAAGGCGTATCCGCCGGTGTGGTTGGCAGCTGCAAGTCCGTATAGGGCGCTAAACTAGCAGCTAGTTTAGCCAGCTGTGCTGGTGGCGGTGGTAAGCTTGCTGGCGCCGCCAAGGGCGTAGCAATAGCATCAATGAGGCGGTTACCAGCCGCGCCTTGTTCAAGTGCCTTTCTAAATTTAGAAAAACTGCTAGGAAAGGGCTGCAGCAAAGACGCTAGCTGAGCTTGTTCAAACAGCGAGTGAGTATGCTCTTGTACATAATCCAAAAACGGATAGCGCTGGCGCACAATATCCCAATATTGCTGCTCGTAATAGCCCGCCTGCTCACTGCGGTACAGCACATCAACCCCACATTGGCTAATCAGACGGGCGATGGTTTCTAGCGGTGGACGATAACTTACCAACAGTTGCTGGCCCAGAGGTGCTAACTGTTGGTGTAGCTGTCGTAAACTCTGCTGTAAAAACTGCCAACGATGCTGGCCCATACTGCGTAAGCCATAACGATTTGGACTAAACCACTTAGGGTTAACGCAGTAGACGCATATCAGCTGGTCTGTTTCAGTTGCAGCTAGGCGCAGCAACGAATGATCTTGCACTCGTAAATCGTGCTCAAACCACATTAATCCCACTCGATGCTTTGCCATGCTTTACTTCACTCTTTAGACGAAGGTTTATGCTGGGTATTAGTCTAAAGTTTGCAGCGCTGCTTTATTAAATGCTGCCACTTCGTCAGCTCTGCCGGTGCGCATTTTGACCAACCACTGAGAGTCTTGCAGTAAAGCCCGGCCGACCGCAATCAGATCAAATTCTTGGTTGCCCATGCGTCTTACCAGCTCGTCAATACCAGACTTTTCTACCGCCGGCTTATCAGAGGCAAAGGTGCCGCTGATGAAATCTTCAGTGAGGCCGACGCTACCCACCGAAATGGTAGGCTTACCGCTCAGTTTTTGCGTCCAGCCAGCCAGGTTTAGATCGGATCCAGCGAATTCCGGCTCCCAAAAACGGCGGGTTGATGCGTGAAAAATATCCACGCCAGCTGCTACTAAAAGATCCAATAATTGTTTTAATTGCTCTGGCGACTCCGCTAATTTTGCCTCATAGGCTTGTTGCTTCCATTGCGAGAACCGAAACACAATAGCAAAATCTTCGCCAACGGCAGCCCGTACCGCTTGTACGACTTCGACGGCGAAGCGAGCGCGATTCGCTAGCGAACCACCGTATTCGTCATCACGAATGTTGGTGCCTACCCATAAAAATTGGTCAATCAAATAGCCATGCGCACCATGAATTTCAACCCCGTCAAAACCCACTGCTTTGGCATTGCGAGCGGCTTCAGCAAAGGCTTCGATGGCAGCTTTAATATCGCTTTTAGTCATAGCTACGCCGCTAGGTTTGCTTGGCGCAAATAACCCAGAAGGGCTGTAAGCCGGAGCCGCACCTTCGTGCTCAGGTTTACGAACCGCACCCACATGCCATAATTGCGGAATGATTTGGCCACCAGCCGCATGCACCGCATCTACCACTTGTTTCCAGCCTGCTAGCGCGGCATCGCCGAACAACTGCGGCACATTAGGGAAGCCACTGGCACCAGCATGATTGATTTCGACACCTTCGGTGATGATCAAGCCAATTTCGCCTGCTGCGCGACGCTGATAATAGTCTGCGATGGCTTGGTTGGGGATATTGTTCGGTGCGAAACTACGGGTCATGGGAGCCATTGCAACGCGGTTACGTAAGGTTAAGCTTTTACAACTGAAGGGTTGCAATAACGGGGATAAATCTAAAGACATGGTAACTCCTGTTAAGACAGACAACGCAGCACATCACAGTGCTGCGTCTAAATGAGCAAATACTTGTGTGAGAACTAGAAAATGTAGATAAAACCTACGCCTAGCTCAGCTTCGTAGTCGTTGCGAGTGATTGGGCTGTCTTTGATGTCACCAACATAGTGTTCGTACAGCCCTTCAACAAAGACTAACCAGTTTTCGTTGATATAAGTACGATAATTGTAGTGTAAGCCGATTGAGCGCATACCGCTACTGTAGGATGCTTGAGCTAACCCAGAAGCAGCCGCTTGTGCGGCGTTGATACCAAAATCTTGGTTGGCGCGATCGCTATCTTGGTACACGGCTACTAGCGACAACTCATTTCCGGTACCGTCTCGCTGATCACCAAAGCGAGTACCTACGCCAAAAATACCTAGGTTACCATCTTCGCTGGCAATCACACGGCCGTCTAACCAGTAACGCCAATCGGCATCAAAGGCGCGGCGTGCTTGTAGCACAAATTCAGCGCCTTCATCAGAATCGCCTAGGCCATTGAGGTAGCCTTTGTCAGAATCAGCTTCTTCACGACCTTCATCAAAACCAATGGTTGCTTCAAATAGCCAAGTGTCAGCACGTAAGCCGCGCCAACCGATGGCTTCACCCGCAAAGTAGAAAATATCATTTCCACGGCGCCATTGCACGGCCCCTGCTGGGTCCACTTCTAAACCAAATTCATCTGAGCCCTCGTATGCTGACTCGTATTCAACTCCAGCACCTAAGCCAATGGCCCAGCCATCTTGACCTTTGGTGAAATCATCTAAGGATGGCAAAGGTACTAATGCTGCTTGGCTATCTTGTGCCAGTGCAGTCGAATTGACACCTGCTAACAACGCTAAGGGCAATAAGATTGCTGAAAGCTTTTTCATGGAGCCTCTCCTAAACAGGTTTAATTGCCCATAAGTACGTATAGCTGTTGGTAGCAGATCTGTCATGCCAATAAAAAGTGAGTTAGGAGATGGCTGCAACGAAGCAAACTTGAGGCTCGGCCAATTGGTGGTAATATCCTTATCAGTCATTCTCCCTAGTCATTAGCATAATAATAAGATACCTATCATGACGCAGATCACACAATCATCACGGTTACGGGCGCTAGGCCCAGGAGTTATCTTGGCCGCCGCCGCAGTTGGGGCTTCGCATTTAGTTGCTTCAACCCAGGCGGGGGCTTTGTTTGGTTGGCAGCTGTGGTGGGTGATTTTGCTGGTTAATGTACTTAAATATCCGTTTTTCCGTTTTGCTGTGTCTTATACCTTGCAACACAACGAAAGCCTGATCAGCGGCTATTATCGGCAAGGGCCATGGTATTTATGGGCCTTTACGCTGCTTAATGTTATCGCGGCGGTGGTGAATACCGCTGGGGTGTTGTTACTTACTGCGACCTTGTTGCAGTTATTTATTCCAAGTTTATCGGTGCCGGTTTTGTGTTGGTTGATTCTAGTCAACAGTTGGCTGATTTTATTGGGTAGCCAGTACCGAGCGCTGGATCGCATCGCCAAATGGATCATGGCGATTTTGAGTCTTGCTACGCTGGTTGCGGTCATGATTGCCTTGGTGAATGCCACTCCGCCCCCTGCGGACTTTGTGGCGCCATCACCCTGGAGCCTGGCGGCGATCGCTTTTTTAGTAGCCATGATGGGTTGGATGCCGGTCCCTATTGAGCTGTCGGCGATTAATTCATTATGGCTGCGCAGCAAACAAAAACTGACTCAGGTAACCCTCAAGCACGGCTTATTTGATTTTAACCTGGGCTATTGGGTGACGGCTTTGCTGGCGCTTTTGTTCCTAGCGTTGGGAGCCTTAGTGCAATATGGCACTGCTCAACCTATTGCCATGGCCGGCAGCCAATTCGCTGCTCAGTTTGTTAGCTTGTACGGGGCAACGATTGGCAAGTGGTCGGAATACTTGGTAGGAGCTATTGCCTTCCTGTGTATGTTTGGTACCACCCTAGCGGTTCTCGATGGCTATGCCCGTACCCTGCGTGAGAGTTTTCGTATCATGGTGCCAGCCTCGCCGAGCAACAAAGAGACCACCGTTGGCGAATCACTCACCGTTTGGATTGTAGGCCAATCCATAGCTGGGATGTTGGTGATTCTTTACTTTAAAAGTGCGCTCGGCCCGATGCTAACCTTTGCCATGACGTTGGCATTTCTAACCACGCCATTTTTTGCTTGGCTCAACTTTAAGTTAGCGCAACGCAAACCTTTATCCTTGGCAATGCGACTTTATGCTTGGCTGGGGTTATTGTATTTGATTGGTTTTGCGCTGGCCTATGTGTATTACTTGGTCGCCCTGTAAAGCTCATGGTGGTCTTGAAAAACAGTCCGTTGAGCTCAGTTCGCTTGAGTTGTGTGGCCTGAACGAATAACTATAACCTGAGCTGCTTGTCATCAAGCGGCATTGGACGAACAACAAAGGTGCTTATCTATGAAAACATTATCAACGCTGGCCCTTGCCGTTAGCGTGGCTTTATCTTTCTCTGCGCAGGCGCAAACTGAGCAGGGCTGGGATGTAAGCAATCCGCAAGGTGAATTTAAAGACATCCAGATCAAGACCACCGAAGGTACTTGGATGAACGTTGATATGAGCCCTGATGGCAAGTATATCCTGTTCGATATGCTTGGTGATATTTACCGAATTCCAGCAACTGGCGGTGATGCAGAGCTATTAATAGGCGGTATTGCTTGGCATATGCAGCCGGTGTATTCGCCAGATGGCAACTACATTGCTTTTACGTCTGATGCCGATGGTGGTGACAACATTTGGGTGATGAATGCTGATGGTAGCAATCCTCGACAAGTCACCGATGAAACCTTTCGCTTGCTCAACAGCCCGGCCTGGAGCCCTGATGGGGAGTTTATTGTGGCGCGTAAGCACTTTACCGCAAGCCGCTCGCTCGGTGCCGGCGAAGTTTGGATGTACCACCGCTCTGGTGGTTCGGGCGTGATGCTAACTGAGCGCCCGAACGATCAAAAAGATCTCGGTGAACCAGCATTTTCGCCGGATGGCCGATATATTTATTTCTCCCAAGATGATACGCCCGGTAAAACTTTCCACTACAGCAAAGACTCGTTGGAAGGCATTTATAAAATTAAACGTTATGACCGTGAAACGGGCGCTATTGAAGTGATTCTGGGCGGTGCTGGTGGGGCTATTCGACCTACGCCATCGCCAGATGGTAACTACTTGGCTTACATTAAGCGCGAAGACTTTAATAGCGTGTTGTATTTGTATGACTTACGCTCAGGCGAACAGACTCGTTTGTACAGTCAGTTGGATCGGGACATGCAAGAAACTTGGGCCATTCATGGGGTTTATCCCACCATGGATTGGAGCCCAGACGGTAACAAAATAGTCTTCTGGGCGGACGGCAAAATCATGCAGCTTGATGTTGCCAGCCGTAGCACTCGAGTTGTTCCTTTTAGTGTTGAAACCACCAAGAAAGTCCAGAATGCCCTGCGCTTTGAACAAAACATCGACCAGGATCAGTTCCGGGTAAAAATGCTACGGATGGTGCAAGTGGCCCCTAATGCCAAGCAGGTTGTGTACGAAGCTTTAGGTAAACTCTATGTGCGCAACCTACCCAATGGCGAGCCGAAGCGACTCACGGATCGCGAGGGTGCGTGGGAGCTGTATCCAAGCTACTCGCGTGACGGTAGTAAACTGGTTTATGCCACTTGGGATGACCAGCAACAGGGGCAGTTGATTGTCCGTGACTTACGCTCAGGCAAGGAAGCTGTGTTACCTACGGGTACCGGTAAATTTGTCGAACCCGTGTTTAGCCCAGATGGGCAAGCTGTGGTGTATCGCAAGTTACGCGGTGGCTATATCACACCAGACACCTATGGCTTAAATCCTGGGGTGTATCATGTATCTTTGAACGACGCTCAAGCGCAGCCGCAGTTGGTGAGTAAAAATGGCAGTTCACCGCAATTTGGCGCTCGTAGCGATCGCTTGTATCTAATGGCTTATAGTGGCAGCCCAGCGCTTATCAGTGTGGACTTAACCACCAAAGAGCAACGCACGCTCTACACCGCCGAGCATGCTACTGAATTTAGAGTGTCACCTGATGGTCAGCATTTAGCCTTTGCTGAACGCTTTAAGGTTTTTGTGACGCCGTTTGTGGAGCGTGGCGCGGCGATTAAAATTGGCCCCAACGATAAACAGTTCCCGGTCGAGCAGTTATCGGTACGAGCGGGCGAGAATATTTCTTGGGCTGGTGATGGTGGGGCGCTTTACTGGTCGTTAGGGCCAGAGCTTTACCATGCCTCGGTTGCTGGCTTGTTTGGCATCGATGATGTCAGCGGGTTCGAGCAAGTCGCTAACGGTTTAGACATTAGCTTTGTTGCCGATGCTGCCATTCATGACGACACCGTCGCTTTTGTCGGTGGGCAAGTGATCACCATGGCCGGTGATAAAGTGATTGAGAATGGCACCGTTGTTGTCACTGGCAATAAAATTGTCGCGGTGGGGCCTAGTGCTGATGTGCAAGTGCCAGCGGGTGCCACTATCATAGATACAAAGGGCAAAACGGTCATGCCTGGGCTATTTGATGGACACGCACACGGGCCGCAAGGCGACAACGAGATCATTCCCGAACAAAACTGGAAAACTTATGCCACGTTGGCATTTGGGGTGACTTCAATTCATGACCCTTCTAATGATACCAGTGAGATTTTTGCGGCGAGCGAGTTACAGAAAGCGGGCTTGATTGCGGCGCCACGAACCTTCTCAACCGGGACGATTTTGTACGGAGCCAATGGCCCTGGGTACACGGCTCACGTGGACAACTTGGATGATGCTAAGTTTCATCTTGAGCGCTTGAAAAAAGTCGGGGCGTTTTCAGTAAAAAGCTACAACCAGCCCCGTCGAAATCAGCGTCAACAGATTATTCAAGCAGGCCGCGAACTAGAGATGATGGTGGTGCCAGAAGGTGGCTCCTTATTGCAGCATAACCTGAGCATGATTGCCGATGGGCATACCACCGTTGAGCATTCTATTCCGATTGCTAAAGTCTATGATGATATCAAACAGTTCTGGAGCCAAACCGAAGTGAACTATACGCCTACCTTAGGGGTGGCGTACGGTGGTATTTGGGGTGAGAACTATTGGTATGCAGAAACCGACGTTTGGCGTCATCCCAAGTTGGCTAAGTTTGTGCCGCAGCCGGCTCTGGTCAGCTCGGTGCGACGCGAAAAAGCCCCGCATAATCACTACAATCACTTTAATAACGCTGATGTAGCTAAGCAGCTACAAGATTTGGGCGTGGATGTGGTTGCTGGCGCCCATGGTCAGCGCGAAGGTCTAGCGCAACATTGGGAAATTTGGATGATGGCACAAGGCGGTATGACGCCTTTGCAGGCGTTAGCTACCGCCACCATTAATCCGGCCAAAGAGTTTGGCATGGCCAACTACCTAGGTTCGCTAGAGCAGGGCAAATTGGCGGACATCATCGTCATTGATGGCGACCCGTTACAGGATATTAGGGTGACGGATCGCGTGACTCATACCATGGTGAATGGCCGCTTGTACGATGCCGAAACCATGCATCAGTTGGTTCCTAAAGCAGCGCCGCGGAAGGCCTTCTTCTGGGAATAACCGGTAATCGAAAATAAGCAAAAAACCCCGCTTTACCTGACCGGTGTAGCGGGGTTTTTTATAGCTATCATTCTGGCTCGAGATCAGGCTCGAGATCAGGCAAGGGAGCGCCAATACATGCGCATAGAGTGGCGATGAGTTTGTGCTCTACTGCGGAGACTTTGGCATCAGCATGAATGGTTTCGTACCAACGTTGTACTAAGGTTTGCTTAGCCTGCGGTGACCAACTCTTGCAGGTATTAAGAGCCCGTTCAAGTTGCGTAAAATCGATGGCTTGCTGCTGCTCTGCTGCGGTTAAGGCAGCTACCGTAATATCAAAAGCTTGGTCATTCGCAAGGGTATGCTTGAATTTGCTAGCAGGTAATAAGTGCCGTGCGAGCAACTGATACAGACACCAATGAAATAAATCACCGCCGTTGGCAACGCGCTGGGCCAAGTGCTCTAAATCTTTCACAATATCCAGTTGGCTACTGGTTGAGGCGAGCTGCAGCGCCGGAATCGAAAGTTCAACCAAGGCTAGTTGCTGCGCAGCGCTAAGCTCAGCTAGTGGGCTGACCGAGCCAATCACGTTCGCCTCTAGCAACCCCCTAATAAGCTGTGGAGCTTGCTGCGGGCTACGAGCTTGCTCCAGTAGCAACACCGGTAGGGCTAGTTTGGCTAACTGCTCCAGCGCATTCGGGCGCTGTTGCTGCTGTCGTGCCTGTTGGGTTTGGCTAAAGTGTTGTTGTGGGCTCGGATACTTACCGTTCCAGTGGGGAGTAAGGCGTTTGATGCGTTGCGCTAGCGGTGGATGCGTTGCCATCAAAGTAAACCAAGAGCTGAGTGCTTGGCCGAAAAATAAGTGAGAGGCCTCGTCGGCGTTGCTATGGTGCACGCGACTGCCATGCTGGCGCGCGCCAATTTGCTGTAGGGCGCCGGCAAGCGCTTCGGGATTGCGGGTAAATTGCACCGCTGCAGCATCGGCTAAATATTCACGCTGGCGACTCACGGCAGCTTTAATCAACTGCCCGAAGAATACCCCAATGCTGCCAACTACCAGCAGCGCCACGCCCACTAAAGGTAGTGCATTTTTATTGTTGCGCCGCGAACTAAAGCGCGACGAACGCAGCAGCATGTAACCCAAATGGGTTAACGAAAGAATACCGGCTAGGGCGGCAATTAAGCGAATATTGAGCCGCATATCACCATTAAGGATATGGCTGAACTCGTGGGCGACCACTGCTTGCAACTGTTCGCGTGAAAAGGTTTCAACGGCACCACGAGTAAGGCCGATGGCAGCATCTTTGGTTTCGTAGCCAGCGGCAAAGGCATTAATACCGGCTTCGTTGGGGAGTAGATAGACTGCTGGTACCGGTAAGTTGGCGGCGATAGCCATTTCTTCAACCACATTGAGGACGCGTCGTTCTAGTGGGTCGCTGCTATCAGGTGCGAGTTGGATGCCGCCTAAGCTTTCAGCCACCACATGCCCGCCAGGACGAAGCTGCAGCCATTTTACTAGGCAGACCAACAAAATACCTCCAGCAACAACGGCCATAGTAATTATCAGCGGTTGCCAAAAAATCTGGGTGGGGGCGGTGTCACTGACGATCACAGCGCCAGAAAAAACCGCAACGGCGGCTGTTACTATGCCAATGATTGAGATAAAGGCGAGAAGAAATAACAGCACCAGCAGGCTGGTATTGCGCTTGGCCTGCTGTTGCTGAGCAAAGAAATTCACCATGGTAGCTTACCTAATTTATCCGCAACTAACATTAAAAGGACACTTTAGGTGCAGCTTGAATCTCGTTACTATCGGCAAATTCAAGTAAGCTGGCATCGTCACGATGACCAAAAAAGCCGGCAAAGACCACCGGTGGAAAGGATTGTTTGTAGGTGTTGTAGGACATCACGGCATCGTTGAATGCCTGCCGTGCAAAAGCAACCCGATTTTCGGTGCTGGTGAGTTCTTCAGACACTTGCATCATGTTTTGGTTAGCTTTTAAATCAGGGTAAGCCTCCATCACCACATTTAACCGGCCCAAAGCACTCCCTAGGGCGCCTTCGGCTCCACCTAATTGTTGCATGGCTTGATTGTTGGTGAGGTCTTGTTTGGCTTGTGGTAATGCAGCTAAAGCCTGGTTTCTTGCCTGAATCACGGCTTCGAGTGTATCGGCTTCGTGCTTCATGTAGGCCTTAGCTGTTTCCACTAAGTTGGGGATGAGATCGTAACGGCGTTTAAGCTGCACTTCGATCTGCGCAAAGGCATTTTTAAATTGATTACGCAAGCGCACCAAGTTGTTATAGATGCTAACCGCCCAAACGAGTAACAACACTGCAATGATAATAATAATCCAGCCAGTCATGGGTCATCTCCTGCGCCACCTAAGGTGGCAATCATAGTTTTTAGAATGAGGTACAGCATCAGGTATCGCACGTTTTAATGCAACATGCTATGCTTTGCCGTTATTCGCAAGCCATTCAATGTAAGCATTCATGACAACAAATAGCATAGCTACCGGCAATTTATTTATCTTAGCTGCTCCTAGTGGAGCCGGGAAATCTAGTTTAATTCGTGCGCTACTAGAGCGCCATAGCCACGATAGTATGCAGGTTTCTGTGTCTTGCACAACGCGAGCTCCACGCCCCGGTGAAGTAGACGGTGAACACTATCATTTTCTTTCTGAGGCTGAGTTTAAAGAAAAAATTGCTAACGATGAATTTTATGAATGGGCCCATGTGTTTGGTAATTATTACGGCACTTCACGCGTTTACATTGAACAGACGTTAGCGGAAGGCATTGATGTCTTTCTTGATATCGATTGGCAAGGAGCACGGCAAGTGCGAGAGGCGCATCCCCATGCGCAATCTATTTTTATCATCCCGCCTAGCTTAGAGATCTTAGAGCAACGCTTGCGTGGCCGCGGTCAAGATAGCGATGAAGTTATTCGTGGGCGGATGGCAAAAGCGCAAGCAGAGCTATCTCATTACCATGAATTTGACTACCTACTGGTGAATGATAAATTTGCGCAAACGTTGGCTCAATTAGAGCATATTGTGTTTGCGCAGCGCCTTAAGGTAGGATTACAGCAAGTGCGGCATGCCGCAAAACTTAAAGATCTCTTGGCGAATGGCGGGTAAATCCGTATAATTCCTGACCCGTTTTGCACATAGTTGGAGTAATCATGGCTCGCGTAACCGTAGAAGAAGCAGTTGACCGCATTGGCAACCGATTTGATTTAGTGCTAGTAGCAGCACGTCGTGCTCGTCAATTGGCGACTCAAGGTAAAGATTCATTGGTACCTTGGAAGAACAACGAAAAGGCAACCGTGATCGCGTTGCGTGAAATTGAGTCTGGTAAAATTGATGCAGGTCGCCTAGATGCTGCCGAGCGCACTGAAGCCGCGCAAATGGAAGCTGATGAATTGGCAGCCGTTGACGCAGTTCGTGGGCTTGAGTAAATCGGGTGTATTTGTTTGAAGGCCTCAGGCAACAACTGACTGAGTACTTACCACCAGAGCAGGTGGAGCGCACTGCTGCGGCTTATCGATTAGCCGCAGAAGCGCACAAACCACAAAAACGTAGTAGTGGCGAACCTTACATTACCCATCCAGTAGCTGTGGCTAGTTTATTAGCCGACATGCGCTTAGATCACGAAACCATCATGGCAGCGCTGTTGCATGATGTGATTGAAGACACGCCTTTTACCCAAGAAGATTTGGCTGAACAGTTTGGTAGCACCGTTGCCGAGCTGGTTGAAGGCGTGTCTAAACTAGATAAATTGCAGTTTAATTCAAAAGAAGAGCTGCAAACGGAAAACTATCGCAAGATGATTATGGCGATGGTGCATGATATTCGAGTGATTCTGATTAAATTAGCAGACCGCACTCATAACATGCGTACTATCGGTCATTTACGTCCTGATAAACGGCGTCGTATTGCCCGTGAAACCCTCGAAATTTATGCGCCCTTGGCGCATCGCTTAGGTATTCATGACATCAAAAATGAATTAGAGCTGCTTGGTTTTCATGCGCTGTATCCGTGGCGAGCGCGCTTGCTTGAGTCTCAGGTGAAAATGGCTCGCGGTAATCGCCGCGAGCTGGTGGAACGGGTTCAGCAAGAAATCGAAAAACGCTTACACGATGTGGGTATCAAAGCGCGAGTATTGGGCCGCGAAAAGCATTTGTACAGTATCTACCAAAAGATGCTGCACAAAGAATTGCGCTTTGAACAGGTCATGGACATTTATGCATTTCGCGTGATTGTCGATGAGGTTGATACCTGCTATCGCGTGTTAGGTGCCCTGCACAATCTCTACAAGCCCATTGAAACCCGCTTTAAAGATTACATTGCAATCCCGAAATCAAACGGCTATCAATCCTTGCACACCTCGCTGAAGGGGCCTTATGGCATTCCGGTCGAAGTCCAAATTCGTACCGAAGAAATGAACTTGATGGCAGACCGAGGTGTGGCGGCGCATTGGTTATATAAAACCGAAGATAGTAGTGGCACCACGGCACAGGTTCGAGCACGGCGCTGGATGCAGAGCTTACTTGAGTTGCAGCAAAGTACTGGGAATGCGTTTGAGTTTATCGAAAACGTTAAATCTGAGCTGTTTCCAGAAGAAATTTATGTGTTTACTCCCGAGGGGCGCATCATTGAGTTGCCACAAGGGGCAACGCCGGTAGACTTTGCTTACGCAGTGCACACGGATATAGGTAACACTTGTATTGGTGCCAAAGTGAATCACAAAGTGCACTCGCTTTCTAAGCCATTAGAAACGGGGCAAACTGTTGAAATCAAAACAGCACCAGGCTCACGCCCTAATATTGCTTGGTTGAACTTTGTGGTCACTGGCAAGGCGCGGGCCAAAATCCGTCAGTATTTGAAAGGGCAAGAGTTCCGTGAAGCGGAAAATCTTGGCGAACGTCTGTTACGTGCCGCCTTAGGCCCAGTCAACTTTGATGAAATAAGTGACGCTGAATTTACCCGTGTGCTACGCGAAGTGAAGTTAGAGTCTAAAGAGCAACTGCTGCGCGAAATCGGTTTAGGCAATATGATGTCGATTGCGATTGCCAAGCGTCTATTGGGTGAATTAGCACAGCTGAAAGATGATGGTAGCGCCAGCCCTGTTCGTAGTACGCTAGCTATTCGCGGTGCCGAAGGCTTGTTGATGAGCTTTGCGAAGTGTTGTCGGCCGATACCAGGTGATGAGATTATTGCTCACGTCAGCCCAGGTAAAGGCTTGGTAGTACATCGGCGGGAATGTAAAAACGTGCGCGGCTTTGAAGATGAACCAGGGCGCTACTTCCCCGTGCAGTGGGAGGCCAACCCGGACGGTGAATTTATTACTGAAGTGCGGGTAGAAGTGATTAATCATCAAGGGGTTTTAGCTAAGCTAACGACAGCTATTGCTGCTGCTGGTTGTAATATTCATGGTCTGAAAACCGAAGAGCTCGATGCTAATATTTACTATATTGATGTGGCTCTTACCGTACGAGATCGAACTCAACTAGCCAACGTGCTGCGACATATCCGAAAGATGCCCGATGTGCAACGCGTGTGGCGACTGCGCAAATAACCCCCTTAGTTATCTGTCCTTACCCCAATTAACAGAACTTACTTTTAGGAACAACTATGTCGAAAGTTATTATCAGTACCGATAATGCTCCAGCCGCAATTGGTACCTACTCACAAGCAGTAAAAATTGGCACCACTGTGTATTTGTCGGGCCAGATCCCACTAGTGCCGAGCAGCATGACGGTGATTAGCGAAGATTTTCGTGAGCAAGCGGTGCAAGTGTTCAAAAACCTTGCTGCAGTTTGTGAAGCTGCCGGTGGTGAACTGCAGGATATGGTGAAAGTACAAATTTATTTAACCGATTTAAGTCATTTTGCTGTGGTGAATGAAGTGATGGCTGAGTTCTTCCAAGCGCCGTACCCCGCTCGCGCAGCGATTGGAGTACGGGCATTGCCCAAAAATGTACAGATTGAAATTGATGGTGTGATGGAACTGCCTAGTACTAACTAGGCAGTTGCTGTGCTACTGGCGCGGCTCTCTAAGGGTTTGCGCCAGATAATCATCGCCAAGGATACCCCTCCTAAAATAAAGCAGTAGCCGGTATGCAAGCTCACTTCTAACGGCGACAAACCAAAACTAGCCCCCATCAATAAGGCTTGTGCGCCGTAGGGCAAAGCACCTTGTACTACACAGGCAAAAATATCCAGTAAGCTCGCGCTTTGTCGTGGTGCTAGATCGCCTTCTTCAGCTAGACGTTTACTCACTTCGCCACTTAATAAAATGGTGACTGTATTATTAGCCACAGCAAAGTTTGTTAGCGCGGTTAAGCCTGCCACGCCAAAGGCCGCCCGTTGTTGTTTGTGCTTGAACAAACGTTTGGTAACTGTGCCTACGGCATCCGCAAGAAATTGTAGGCCACCTTGCTGGCGGATCAGCGCACTCAAGCCGCCAATAAGAAGTGACAGCAAGAAGATTTCTTGCATGCTGGTAAAGCCTTGGTAGATGTCCTTGCTAAAGGCAACCCATTGATAGTCAACCGTGGCCATGCCGAACGCAGCAGCTAAAATGATACCCAGGGTCAGCACAGCAAACACATTTAAGCCGAGCACGGCAAGCACAATAATAAAAAAGTACGGCAAGGCCAGCCAGAGATTAGCCTCTGGTATTTTCGGAGGGACTGCACCGGTATCGTAGGTGAAAAGCCAAATCAGCGTAATGGCAGCAGCTGGCAAAGCAATTTTTAGATTAGCTTTGAACTTGTCGCTCATGGCGCAGCCTTGGGTACGTGTAGCTGCGATAGTCGTGTCTGAAATAAATGACAAGTTATCCCCGAACATGGATCCGCTTACCAAGACTCCAGCTAATAACGCTAAGTCGATATCAGCAGCCTGACCGAGGCCCAGAGCCACTGGAGCTAGCGCAGCTAGGGTGCCCATCGAGGTACCCATAGCGGTAGACACCACAGCGGCAATAATAAATAGGCCTGGCAGCAAAAACTGTGGTGGAATCACGTTTAAACCCAAGGCCACCATGGCATCGACGCCACCGGTCGCCGCTGCTACCGTAGAAAATGCTCCGGCTAATAAATAAATCATGCACATGGTGACGATATTGCGCTCGCCGACACCCGCCACGAAAGTATTGATACGTTCTTCAAAGGCTTGCTTGCTGAGTAGTACTGCTAAAATAATAGCGGGCAGAATAGCAACGGGACTATTAAGCTGATAAAAGGCATAGTCGACCCCAGTCACTTGAAAGTAGACACCTACACCTAAAAACAGCGAAAGAAAGAGCAGTAAGGGTAAAAGTGCTTTGGCACTAGCGGGTTGATTCATCGTTTTTCCTGCGCAGTGTTATTGTTGTTTTAGACGTCCAGAAGTTTATATGTCTTATGTTGACGTTGCAAGCTTTGCCTATTCGTCATACCTTTAATTGATGTTGTACACAGAACCACAAAGGAAGTCTATGAGCCCTGATGATCTACATTTACAGTTACGTAATCTAAAAGATGAGGATTACCCTCAGTTAAAACCGTTAATGGACAAGGTGTATCCAGACATTGGCGGGGCTTGGGGTGAGGCTACCATTCGGAAATTAATCAAAGAATTTCCTGAAGGTCAGATCTGTTTAGAAGATGGCGGCCAACTGGTGGGCGTAGCGTTAACGGTACGGGTTAAATACGCTCGTTTTAGTAACCCCCATACCTACGATGATTTAATGGATGCGCGTGAGAATATTCTCAATGATCGTAAAGGTGATGCGCTGTATGGCCTGGATGTACTGATTCATCCTGATTATCGTGGCTATCGTTTAGGTCGGCGTTTGTACGATGCGCGTAAAGAACTTTGCCGCCAGCTTAATCTGAAGGCCATTTTAGCGGGTGGTCGCATTGTTAACTTTCACAAATATGCTGATGAGCTGAGCCCTGGGCAATATATTGAAGGGGTGCATCGGCGCGAAATTTATGACCCGATTTTAACCTTTCAGTTAGCTAACGATTTCACCGTAAAACGTTTGTTAGGTAAGTACCTCCCCGAGGATAAGCGTTCGGCTGGTTTTGCCACGCTCCTTGAATGGAATAACTTTTTGTACGAGCCATCGGACAATATTCTAGGTAGCCGCATCCGCAATGTCCGCGTTGGGGCGGTGCAGTGGCAAATGCGCTCAGTGGAGTCGGTGGAAGAAATGCTGCGCCAAGTTGAATACTTTGTCGATGCCATGTCGAGCTATCAAAGTGATTTTGCGGTGTTCCCAGAATTTTTTAATGCACCGCTGATGGGGCTGACAGATCAGAGCCAGCAGAAAGATGCGATCCGGTTTTTAGCTAGCTTTACCGAACGCTTTAAACGTGAAATGTCACAGATGGCGGTCAGTTACAACGTCAATATCATTACTGGCTCGATGCCACTCGATGAAGATGACGTGATTTATAACGTGTCTTATTTGTGTCGCCGCGACGGTACCGTTGAAGAACAACGAAAAATACATGTCACCCCGCATGAAAAGCGTGACTGGGTCATTGAAGGCGGCGATGTGGTTAAAGTGTTTGATACCGATGCCGGCCGTGTGGGCATTTTAATTTGCTACGACGTGGAGTTTCCTGAATTGGGTCGACTGATGGCGGCCGAAGGTTTAGAAGTGTTGTTTGTGCCGTTTTGGACAGATACCCGCAATGCCTATCTGCGTGTGCGTCACTGCGCCCAAGCCCGCGCGGTTGAAAACGAGTGTTATGTGGTGACCTGTGGCAGCGTGGGTAACTTACCGCAAGTAGAAAGTCTGGATGTGCAGTACGCCCAGTCTGCGGTGTTTTCGCCGTCAGACTTTGCCTTTCCGTACGATGCTATTTTAGCGGAAACCACGCCAAACACTGAGCAACTTATTTTTTCGGATCTAAACTTAGACGAATTACGTTATTTACATCATGAAGGCTCGGTCACGAACCTGAAAGATCGTCGTACCGATATCTACGAAGTTACCCGTAAGTGGTAACTCTATAAAAATAAAAGACAGAACAACAAGGACAACCTATGTCAGTAAAACTACTAAAGCCGGCTGATGAAGCCTATCAGTATCCGTTACTGATAAAGCAGTTATTACTCTCAAGCGAGCGCTACGGTGCTAATAACGAGATCGTTGGCGGTAATAATGGCAAGCGTTACAGTTATGCTGAGTTTAATCAGCGCGTGCAACGCCTCGCTAATATGCTGACCGAGCAAGGAGTGAAGCAAGGTGATGTGGTGGCGGTGTTGGATTGGGATACACCGCGCTATCTTGAGTGCTTTTTCGCTATTCCCATGCTTGGCGCTGTGTTGCATACGGTGAACGTGCGCTTAGCCCCCGAGCAAATTGTCTACACCATGAATCATGCCGAGGATAAAGTGGTGTTGGCGCACGATGACTTCTTGCCGTTGTTAGCGAAAGTAAAACATGAGCTGGTAACCGTCGAAAAATACATCCAGCTAAGTGATAGCGATACTCCAGCGGAGCCTGCGCTGGCCACCGTGGGTGATTACGAGAGCTTATTGGCAGCGGCGTTGCCGGAATATGATTTCCCTGATTTTGACGAAAACGCTATTGCCACAACCTTTTACACCACCGGCACCACCGGCAACCCGAAAGGGGTGTACTTTTCGCATCGACAATTGGTGCTGCACACACTCACCTTAGCAGCCACTACAAGCATGAATGACAATATGCAGTTGATGCAGGCTGGTAGTGTGTATATGCCAATCACTCCAATGTTTCACGTGCATGCTTGGGGCGTACCTTATGTCGCCACCATGATGGGGCTCAAGCAAGTGTATCCTGGTCGTTACGAGCCAGCGACTTTGCTGCAGTTGTTTGTACGAGAAAAAGTGACGTTCTCGCACTGTGTGCCGACCATTTTACAGATGGTACTGAGTAGTGAAAAAGCTCAAGCGATTGATTTTAGTGGCTGGCAGGTGTTAATTGGAGGCAGTGCGCTAACGGCAGGCTTAGCCGATGCCGCCCTCGCACGCGGCATTCAGGTCTATACCGGCTACGGTATGTCCGAAACCTGTCCACTGTTGAGTACCACCTGGTTGCCGCTTGAGGCCTCGGACTTTGATCAGCAGCGCCAAGTACAAGAACGGATTAAAACTGGGCGCCCAGTACCACTGGTGAATATGCGTATTATTGATAATAACGGTCGTTTTTTACCTCATGATGGTGAAGCTATGGGTGAGGTTGTGGTGCGCACACCATGGCTCACTCAGGGCTATCTAAACGAGCCAGAAAAAAGTGCTGAGCTGTGGGCTAATGGCTGGATGCATACAGGCGATGTCGGCACCATTGATAGTAACTACACCCTGCAAATTCGTGACCGCATAAAAGATGTGATTAAAACGGGCGGTGAATGGATTTCCTCGTTAGATCTGGAAAACCTCATCAGTCAGCATCCTGACATTGAACTGACAGCTGTGGTTGGACTCCCTGATGCAGAGTGGGGTGAGCGCCCTCATGCTATGCTTACAGTGAAAGCTGATGCTGCCGTTGATCGCGAGCAAGTTGCTGATCATTTACAGCAGTTTATTGAGGCTGGCTTGATTGAAAAATGGGCGATTCCTGATTCGGTCACCGTGGTTGCGGAGATTCCTCGCACCAGCGTTGGTAAAATCGATAAAAAACTGATTCGCAAGCAGCTGCAAGCAGCAAACTAGCGGGCATCTTTTAGTTGTAGCTACCCACAAAAAAGGCCCGTAATGGGTAATGCCAGTCAGTTAAGAGCTGACTGGCATTTTTTTCTCGCAT
>NZ_JANFPJ010000018.1:0-46926 GCF_032227045.1 Pseudidiomarina fusca | reverse complement strand
AAGAGGTGAAGGCCTTTTTAAGTTGGTTGGCGAATGAGCGCCATGTTGCTGTTAATACGCAAAAAGTTGCTCTAAATGCTTTGGTGTATCTTTATCACAAAGCGCTGAATCAAGAACTAGGTGATCTTAATTTTAGCCTTGCTACTAAACAGCGTCAGTTGCCTGTAGTGCTCACACCTGAGGAAGTTCAGCGCATTTTAAACCAGCTTAGTGGTCGAAATAAGCTGATTATTGAACTCCTATACGGTAGTGGTTTAAGAGTAAGTGAGGCGCTTCGTTTGCGGGTTCAAGATATCAATTTTAGTCATTCTGCACTTACGATTCGTGACGGTAAAGGCAAGAAAGATCGGCAACTTCATCGATAGATTTAGCTGACGCGCGTTCAATAACGATGCGCCGGTATACTGCTGTAAGGTGATGGCTTGGGTCAAAACTCAGCTCCAGAAACGACAAAAGCGGTATCCGATTAAGATACCGCTTTTGCTGATGAAGCGCTAGCGCTTGAGGAACTTGCAGACCCAGCTCCGGACCCTGCTACGTAGCTGGGGCCGCAAGTCTTTCTTTCAAAAACCGGGCAATCCTGCTGATTGCTTCATGTAGGTCATCAATTTTGGGTAAGAATACCATGCGGAAGTATTGGTTGCTGGCAAGGTTAAAGCCGCTACCTGGCACTACCAATACTTTTTCTTGTTGCAGTAATTGCATGGCAAAGTCTTGATCGTTTTCTATGGGATAAAGTTCAGGATCTAAATGTACGAATAAGTACATGGCTCCTTGAGGGCTATTTACCGAGACTCCGGGAATGGCATTAAGATGCTCGACTGCAAAATTGCGTTGTTCATATAATCGTCCTTCTGGCGCACATAAGGCCTCTATCGACTGGCTACCACCCAAAGCTGTTTGAACGGCAAGCTGCGCTGGAACATTAGCACACAGCCGCATACTTGAAAGCGTCTCTAGCGCATTAAAAATGTCACCGGCTTGATCTATCGCACCACTGATGATTAACCATCCAGACCGAAACCCGGCTGCTCGATAAGCTTTTGATAAGCCATTAAAGGTAAAACAAAGCACTCGCGGGTTAAGTGCAGCTATCGAAACGTGCTCAGTTTCGTCAAATAATACTTTATCGTAAATCTCATCAGAGAACAGGAGTAACTGATGAGCTTCAGCAATGTCAGCGATAGCGGTTAGTAGAGCTTTACTGTAAACAGCACCCGTTGGGTTATTCGGGTTAATCACCAAAATAGCACGTGTCTTTGCCGTAACCTTGCTAGCAATGTCTTTAACATTTGGGGCCCATTGATTTGCAGGTTCGCATTGATAGTAGACCGGCTTGCCACCAGCTAAGGTTACTGCCGCAGACCAGAGCGGATAGTCTGGCGATGGAATGAGCACTTCATCATCTGGATTCACAATAGCTTGAGTCACCAAACTTATAAGTTCAGAAACGCCATTCCCCATAAAGATATGCTCATGGGTCACCCCTTCAATGCCCTTACGTTGGGCTTCTTGCATGACCGCTTTACGAGCCTGAAATAAGCCTTTGGAATGGCTGTATCCCTGCGCATGAAATAGATTTTCTGCAATGTCGCTCACAATTTCTTGGGGGGCGTATAGCTCGTATGGCGCCAGATTACCAATATTGAGACGAATAATCGGATGTCCTGCTTTTTCCAAACGTTCAGCTTCTTGCTGCACAGCTCCTCGAATATCGTAACGAATATTCTGCATTCTCGTTGCTGGAGTAACCATGTATCTATCCTTGTTCAGAGTAAAGTGAGGAACTTGCAGTAAAGTGAGGAACTTGCAGACCCACCTCCGGCCCCTGCTACGTAGCTGGGGCCGCAAGTCTTTCAACTAAGTTTTTTCAACTCAAACTAACGATGCAGCCACAACAAATCATTCACCTCACTTTCAGTAGGTGCGTACCCGCAAGGGGCGCTGAGTAGCAGCGCGCGCAGTTCATCAATTTTGAAGTTTTGGCAGGCGTCGTCCAGCGCATCCAGCAACGCAGACATTTCATCCCAGGGTAAATAGGCTTCTTGGGCTTGGCAGATACGTGGGTGGGCGCAGTCGATGACATTGTCGCCGATCAGCAGTTCTTCGTAGAGCTTCTCGCCAGGGCGCAGGCCACTAAAGGCTATCTCGATATCGCCATGGGGGTTACTCGAATCACGCACTTCAAGGCCGGATAAATGAATCATTTTACGAGCTAAATCGACTATTTTCACGGGATCGCCCATATCCAACACAAACACCGAACCGGATGTTCCCATGGTACCAGCTTGGATCACTAGCTGAGCGGCTTCAGGGATGGTCATAAAGTAACGAGTGATCTCTGGATGGGTGACGGTAACAGGGCCACCCTCGGCTATTTGCCGTTTAAATAGAGGTACTACGGAGCCAGAAGAACCTAACACGTTACCAAAGCGTACCATGCAGAAGCGAGTCGCTACGTCAGAGCGTGACGCGAGGCCCTGCAAGACTAACTCTGACAAGCGTTTGGTGGTGCCCATCACATTGGTGGGGCGCACCGCTTTATCTGTAGAAATCAGCACAAACTGTTCAACGCCTGAGGCAATCGCTGCTTCCGCAGTATGCCAGGTGCCGAACACGTTATTACGCACGCCTTCTACCATGTTAAATTCAACCAGCGGCACATGTTTATAGGCCGCAGCATGGTAAACCGTTTGCACTTTAAAAGCGCGCATCACGGCTTCAACCCGGTTGCGGCGCTGTACCGTGCCTATCATCGGATAAATCGGTACTGATAAGCCCAAACGCGTAGACATCGCACGGAGTTCGTTATCGATGCTGTAAAGGCCGTACTCGCTAAGTTCGTAGAGTACTAATGCGGCTGGCTTTTGCTGCAAGATCTGACGACACAGCTCAGAACCAATCGAGCCACCGGCCCCCGTAACTAAAACCACTTTGCCACGAATGTGTTGCTGCATCAGCGCTGGCTCTGGGTCTACCGGGTCGCGGCCCAATAAATCTTCGATGTGAACATCTTGCAAGGCATCGATGGCTAAATCGCCATTCACCATATCGGCCATACCCGGTACCGTTTGAACCAGTACGTTAAGCGATTCTAATGATTCTAAAATTTGTTTACGCACCGAACGTGGTGCAGATGGCAGTGCCAGTAGAATGCGTTGTATGTGTGAGCAGCGCACAGCTTCAGGCACTCGAGTCGGGTCGATAACAGGGATACCCAGAATCGTTGAGCGCTGCAGGGTTTTGTCATCATCGACAAACACTACCGGATGAAACTGCTCGCCATTGATCAATGCCTGTGCCAACTGGCGTCCGGCCGAGCCAGCACCATAAATCATCACACGCGTTTTACGACGGCTCACCATGCGATGATACATTTCGCGCATGGCCAACCGGCTACCACCTATCAGCAGTAAACTCACCAAGCCAAAATTAACGATGGCCTCGAAAGGTAAACTGACACCAAACAAATGTACCAAGGTATACAACCAGATGGTTGCTACCAGCACCCCGGCAAAAACCAAACCCAGAGCTCGGATACTGACATAGCGCACCACCGCACGATACAACCCTAACTTAGTAAAGACCGCCAACGAGCCAACCGCTAAGCCTACGTATACCCCGGTCCACTGCCATAAATGGCCAGGCATATTCAGGTTAAACGACAAACAGTAAGCAATCACTAACGCCAGCAGTAGCGCCGCAGAATCGGCAACTAAGCTAATCACTCGTTTCACCGAGCGTGGAAGTTGCAAAAGTTGACTAAGCAGGTTCACGTGCAATACATCCTAATTGTGCAGAAAGGTAGCTCCGACACCATAGGCAATCCGCTGCCTTGGTAGGTAAAACATTGGCGCAAGTATAGCTTTGTTAACGGGGTGTTACAAGGATTTGCAAAGTAAGAAAGGAGTTTGGGGCGCATAGGAGTAACTAGCACCAATGACCTTGGCCAGTTTAAACGAGCAACATAGCTTGTCATGGCTAGTTGTTCGATGCAATTTCTTCGATCAAAGTTCGACTACTCTTCAATGAGTCGGTATTAAGTTCAATTCGATTACTATTGTTGACGAGTTAAATACTGCAATTATCATCGGGGACCTTTGATTCGTTGGGCAAATAGACTTTAACAAGCCCCCAAAGAAAACTAACTGATGATAGATGTCCAAAATCATTTGCCATAAATCACCTTACTAGTTACAACAAAGATGTAGTGAAAAACTCAGACATAGGAAAGAACAGGCACTGAAGCACTTAAGCTTCAGTGCCTGCCCCCAAAGCCTATTTTTTCAAGCAGAGAAAGCCGCCGCCTTCAATTGTAGTGCCGTTGAAATCTTTTGCGCGTGGGTGATAGCCGGCTGCATAGTAACCTGCACCTAAGGTGCTGCAAACTTCCTGACCCTGAGTTTCTAAATTCGCTGGAACCGGCCCAAAGGCTGATAGATCATCCCAAACTCGAGCGCTAGGATTTTCAGCATCAGCAACAATCTGGGGCGGTGTAGCACCCGGCGCTTTACCAATGTTCGGACCTGTTGTCATACATCCACTGACAAACAGAGAAACCACTGCGAAAACAACAGCTTTTTTTACATTTAATAATGACATATTCAGGTTCTCCTTAACTGACCTCATCTGATAATAGCGCAGATTTCGACATTTTCTAGTAGCTTGCGATGTTTTTTCTGCGCCAAGAATAAAACGCCAAAAATCTATGGAGCAGCAACAGATCATGTTGATTATCCAAGGCAGCGTTCCAATTAATAAGAGCATCCTTCTGTTGCAATGGCAACAAAAAAAGAACACTATTTATCCACAATCATTTAATATGCAAAAGGTAGTCCGTTGTCACAATTTATTGTTGTTCTCGCGTACCCTCGAACGGGGTCGTCTTTGTGTATGCAAACATTGAAGCTGTTAGGTGCTCATGTGGCTGGTGAAGCAAAACGACCCGACCTAGATATTGACGGCAATCCCAAAGGTTACTACGAAGATATGCGGGTACTTGGCAAAGGCTTGAACGCCCAAATTATAAATGAATATCAAGCTATTAAAGCCCATAATATCGCTTTTAAATTATCATACGCCCCCCTTCACCCGAACCACAAACGAACGACTCCTGAACAACAAGTTGCATTTTTAAAGCAACTCAGCCCGAGATTTATCTTAACCGTTCGAGAACCCTTAGAATCAATCATGTCAGTTCAACGATGGTCCGATTCTACTTGTCCTAAAGAACAATTTATTCGTATTACCCAAAAATTAAAGAAATACAAAGAAAATATAGAGACTATATTAAAGGTTCTTCACGACAATCACTGGCTAAATCCAAACAACTGTCTAGTCCAAAATTATCATGATGCAATTCAGAATCCGACAGCTTATGTTGAACGCCTGGCTGATTTTGCTCGCCTAGCACCAAGTCATGAGCAAATAGCATCAGCGAAGGCGAATATTGACCCAGCCCTTTTTCGCTATAAAGCCAAAACATTACCCGCAAATGTTGTGGATTGGGACAGTAAAATTGGCGCTAGTGCAACCTATGAACGCTTGATACAGCCTTTACTCATTAGATAACAACACCGAATAGCGTTATGTGTTTTGCGGTTTTCTCATTTTTGCTCTATACAAATGTACGTGCATTAAATATGAACAAAAAATGAGGACGGAAAACCAATGGATTATTTTTTAGGTGAAATACGACTGTTCGCTTCCAAACGTATACCGAGGGGATGGTTAGAGTGTAAGGGACAAGCTTTACCAATCTCCAGAAATCAGGCTTTATATGCTCTCATTGGAAAAAAGTTTGGTGGGGATATGAATAATTTCAATCTTCCCAATCTGCAATATCGTGCTATTCGAAGTACAACAAATCCGTCAAGTCAGATAGGTAACCAAGGTGGCAGTAGTGCGGTTGCACTCACCTCTAACCAAATACCTTCCCACACTCATGAATTGGGCGCAAGTCACCAAATCGCAGATACACCTGTACCACAAGAACAGTCTTTACCTGCCAACACGATAGATGAATTTATACCCTTTTATGGCACCAAACTACCCAATACGACGGGCTCATCTCGAAATTTCACCTCAGCCGGTGCGAGTGCACCACATAACAACATGCAACCTTCACTCGCCATGGTGTACTGCATTTCAACCGATGGCATGTGGCCACCCCGTCGATAAACAAGGAAAATTATTATGGCTGATTGTTATATAGGAGAAGTTCGTATTTTTGTGGGTATGCGCCCTCCCAGAAATTGGTTGTTCTGTGAAGGCCAATTATTACCTATAGCTGGCAATGAATCGCTCTACAGCTTACTTGGCACAACCTACGGCGGCGATGGGATCACTCGCTTTGCGATACCAGACCTTCGCGGTTGTGTTCCTATTGGTCAAGGACAAGATCCGAGTAGCTCCAATAACATTCATTGCGGTACCCGCATAGGCACCGAAACAGTAACTCTTTCGTCTAGTCAATTGGCAGAACATTCACACTCACTTAATACCAACACGCAATTTGACGGAACCACGGTCGCGCCAGATCGAATGTACATCAATAGTCTAAATATTGAGGCGTTCAGCAATACCACCGACCCCAATCGCCTAATTAACTTTAATCAAAATGCTGTGAGCACGGTGGGCGGCGGACAACCTCACGAAAACAGAATGCCATATATGGCACTTCACTACATGATTGCTACTCAGGGTGAATACCCCATGCCAACAGAATAGGAGCAGAAAATAATGGATGCATTTATAGGTGAAATACGAGCTTTTCCTTATGGCTTCGCTCCTGATGGTTGGCTCGCGTGCAATGGGCAAGTGGTTCCTATACAGCAATACCAGGCGTTATTCAGTATCGTTAGCTATCAATTCGGTCCCCGTAGCAGCGTGTCGTTCTACTTACCCAACCTGAATGAAAAAATTGTCATAGGCGCTGGACGCTTGGCTGAGACCGGCTCGTTATACCAGTTTGGACAAACAGGCGGACAAGATGAGGTAACCCTAACTGAGGCACAGATCCCAGCACATTCTCACCGTTGGGTTGGAGCGCGCCGCCCGGGCGAATCTAATAGCCCAACCACTGGTGTACTCGGCAATATACTTGGTTTAGTAGAATACAAGGAATTTCCACAGCCGACCATACCCACAGCTACGTTTGGTCCACAATCTATGGGAGTGACTGGCGCAAACGAGGCTCACGAAAACCGACAACCATTTTTGCAAATGGCGTATTACATCAATTATGACGGCGTCTATCCCATTCCAAGCGATTAAAATAGTCACAACATTAACGACTCGTTTTTTGCCTTAAATTTCAATTATTCTCATATATTCGCTAGCAATTTCAAAAGAGAAGTCTAATATAGTTCAAAGAGTAGACAATTGGCGCCCCTACCCTAGGGGCATAATGTAAGAGCAAAAAAGACAAGGTTAACCCATGCACCAAAACAACAATAAATTAGACTGTGAAGGTAAGCTTAACGACATAGCTAATAACGATAGCAAAGCTTCTTGGCAAGCACCTAAAGTAACTCAAATCACGGCTCGAAACACCGAAGGTAAAAATTGGACTGCGGGAGGCGAAGCCTCAGAATGGCAAGGTCCTAGCTAACCCCACAAGCGATTACTGCTCAACGTGGCAACCTGTGAACAACGGGTGATACATGACACATGAAGGCGGGGCTAAACGCTTGGGCTATGTTGGGGTAGCCCCGCGCAACTCACCATATCCAAGTAGTCACCGTCAACTAGACCACCGCGGCCTTGGGTTTGTAGAACGCTCGTCCCCCAATTTAAATTACCCTCAATTAATATCGGGCCCTCATCAGTCAAAGCAACATCCCAACCAACTGACTTTAAATCAGCAACTTCAGCATGAGCCCGAATCGCTAAAACAACAAGATCAGCCCAACAGGGTAACGTAAAGTTGTCTAACTCACCAACACGACCATCAGTAACGTCAATTGCGTAAGGCTTTACAAATACTTGATTCAGAACCGGAAGTTCAAGGTTAGCTCGCCACGCCCTAAAACCTTTGGCGGTTCGCAACGTAACAATGCGAATCACCACTAAGTCATGATTGTCGTAGAATGGCGTTAAATCTGGGTGACTCACGAGTTTCGGTTGCTTTAAATAAGAGGTCGAACACAAAGCCTCATTCAAATAGCTCCGTATTGCCGTTAAGCCCTTGCGTTGAGTTTTACCATCTTTACTTCGCAAATGCGCTTCGCCACATTCTGTCCACTCGATTATAAGACAGCCTTTTGCTTGTGATGATATTTCCGGCTTAAAGAACAGCGCTGGTCCCGCTGCCAACTCCACAACAGTATCAGACGTCACTTTTTCAGTCGGTATCACGGCAAGACCGGCCTGCGCCATTGCCTGCGCAAACTCCAGCTTACTTGATATAATTGCCGACGAACGCTTGCTATACCCCTCCTGCAATACCATATGCCAATGCGGTAGCACTTGGTTTGGTACATATGCCCACCAATCATTACGCGCTAGCTCTGCAAAATTTAACGAAGAAAACGAAACCGGAGCCAAGCCGCGCAAATAGGCAAAGAATGATTGCTTCATATAATGAAGAAATGTTAAGCCTGTTGAAGGCTGGTCGACTGATTTTGAACATCGCCTTTTAATCAAATGCCGAGTGTAAAACCATGGCCCCCAAATGAAATACCAAACCAACAAACTATAAATAACACCAAATACATATAACGATCGGGGAATTTGCGGCCACGCTTGAAGAAAAACTTTTTTGTGCAATTTATAAGCACTCATGTTTAAATCAGCCCAACCCATTGGAACGAAAAAGCGCCAGCTTACTAATGTATGCGGTATTGTTCTTTTTATAATTCGTTGGTAAAAGAAATTTAGAAATTTACTCAAGGCAGTCAATCCACTTAAAATGGGTTAAATACAATAAAAATCGCTAAAGGCACTCCAACTTGGTCAATTTTGTATCACAACTATCTCACCGCTTAACACACTCAGGATCTCATGAAGCAGCCGATCCGATAGATCCTGACTTTATTACTGCGTTAAAATACCACCAGCTAGTGTCGGCGGTACAAGAAGTATTACCGCTTCCACAGCTCAAAGAATGGCAATTTCACAACCTTAAGCGCACCAAAATACAACTATTAGCCAAGCAATACCTGAGTGATTTTTTTAACCAAAACGCCGTTAAATTTAAATGGTTAAAGGGCCAGGGTTTAGCCCAGAAGTTATACCCAACGCAGGCATCTCGCTACGCAAGCGATTTAGATGTGCTCATCCAAAGCAGAGACGCGGTTCTTACCTGTGCCGTAAAACTTATTGCTGAGGGCTGGACGTATTCCAATAACGCCAATAAAAACACTCCCAACCACCTTCAGCAACATCTTAAACTACACAAGGACATTCCATTATCGCACCCTGACTTTGGTACACTTGAGCTACACTATCGCGTTACAGCAGTTCCTACACCGCTTGGAACTGCCTACGAAACATGGCTCTGGCAAAATAATCATCAGAACTTAAGTGCCGAAGAATTCTTGTATTTATGCTATCACGGTACAGCAACTGCGTATCATCGGTTAAAGTGGCTCTACGATATTCATCTTTACATTACTGCATGGTCAAACGAAATCGATATCAATGATCTGTTAGCTAAAGCACATAACTTAGACTGCGAGCGCCCCTTATTACTTAGTTGGTATTTGGCCCACCAAATATTTAAAACCCCGTTACCTGAAACTGTCCAAATTAGAGTTCAACAATCGCCGTTAATTCGCTTCGCTGCAAAACGCATTATTAATCATGCGAATCAATGCCGCGGACGAAATCCACATACTGCATATCGGCTCGAGCGCCGATTGTTCTGGTATTTCGCTCATAAGACGCGTAAACATCGCTACCAAATAGGCCGTCATTTGACTATTTTGGCATGGCAGCGATTCAAATAATCGGAGACCTATATAGGCTTAAGCTATAAATGCAAGAAAGTTGAAACAATCGTAAAAGAACGGTGTCCTTCTCTGCCAGAAAAAACTAACTTTCCGGTACAAAGCCACGCATGCGCTTTCATACCCTCTGCCTCGTCTTTTCGAACACCTAAATGTACCACATACGGAATACCATATAATCGACACCAGCAAGCTCCAACTAAAGCTTGCACCAAACACTTGGATTCCCATGGCGTAAACCGAGCAGCAAGTTCAACCGCTCTGCCAATTTGCCAAGCACGCTGCAACTGCCGGTCACTAGTCAAAACACACAACTCCGTATTCCCCCAATGCTGCCCAAGCACACCACGATACCAACGAAACGGCAGTACCACCACCGCCAGCCGAAATAGTCCAGTCATTGGCCACATCAAGATAAACCACAGCTTTTTGCGCAGCGACATCTTAATGAAGAAAGTTTGAAGCTTGTTCAACACCGCCATGAATGATCTCTTTTCATTGTTTAACCTAAATGAATTTGGTTATCGGCAAGCTCATTAATCGATGCTTGATGTGATATAACAATTACCGTTAATTTGCCACGCAAACTTTGAATCGTCTCTTTTACCAAAGCTTCATTAGCCTGATCTAAAGCATTCGTCGCCTCGTCCAAAATAAGCAATTGGGGGTTACGCAAAAGTGCTCTTGCTATGGCTAATCGCTGGCGTTGACCACCACTTAACTGCCGCCCATGATCGCCCACCCGAGTATGCAAGCCTTTAGGTAGACTTTGTACAAAATCCCAAGCCGCCGCATCCCGCAACGCTCGCTCTATGTCAATGTCCGAGATATCATCGCGAACCCAAATTAAATTGTTGTAAATTGTGTCGTCAAATAGTAATGGCTCTTGCACCACATAGGCGACGGAATGACGCCAAGCTAACGTTTGCATCGCATTTAATACAATATTGTCCACCACGAGTTCACCGGCGGTAGCTTGCTGCAGACCCGCAATTAGATCAGCAACCGTGCTCTTGCCTGAACCCGATGGTCCTGTTAATGCCGTTATTTTATTAGCTGGAATGACACACGAAAACTGTTGTAAAACCGGTTCATTAGCACCATTGTACTGGAACGTGACATGACGTAACTCACATTGCTGAGTGATTTGCACAACATATTTAGTGGCATCAACCGCTGCTAGTTCCGGCTCCTGCGCTTGCTGCAATTGTTTTACTACAGCGCGGCCATTAGCACTTGCCGGAATAGCATGCAACGCTTGCTGCACCGTTTTTTGCACACTCGATAACAGCGGTAGCATACGCGCAAGAATAACCACCAACACGATTAACTCAGCGATTTCACTACCGACAACCGTTAATGAAATATAGAAAAACGCGGCCACTAATAGCGCTGCGATAATCGTTAACAGCCACGTGGTCACGGCATTAATAAGGGTCAATCGAATCTGCTGCTGTTCCAGACGTTCACTGGTATGAGACAGGGCCTGCGCAAAGCGATCTTCAGCGCCAAATAGCTTAATCATTCGTAAACTATGTAAGTGCTCACTTACCGCCTTAAATAAGCGTTGATTCTCGCGCAACTGCGTACGACCGCTTCCCAGTGTTCGTTTGTATAAGGGTAACAACAATACCGATGACAACACCGCAAACAACAGCGCCATGAAGCTCATTTGCCACGACACCACTAGCGCCACTACAAAAAAGCCAATCGTAAGCAAAAACTGAGACAAAAACTGAAAAGTAAGTTGGCTTAAACGCCCTATTTGGCTCACTTGTCCATTTAAAAGGTAACCCAAGTCAGCCAGAGAATAACCGTTCAAAACGCTCCATTGAGTACGCATAACCAAACGATACATCGTTTGTCGTAGCACATGCGTGTAGCGTTGCTGTACTGATGCACTTAACGTCATATTATACGCACGAAGCGTTGCCACTAAGGTAATCAGAGCGACATAAACCACGAGCATCGACACTAAATTTAAAGGGATATGTAACGTCTCAAAAATCGCTGCAACAACTTGGGTGATTTCATGATTTGAAGCGGTCTCACCAGCAAAACCGAGCACGCTTAATAACGGCAAAATAAAAAGAACGCCTACGCCAGCAGAAAGCGTTTGTGCCACCATGAGTAGGACAATTAACGAAATACGCTTTGGAAATGCACGAAAGAAGTCTAGAAAATAGTTTTTCGCTTCGGTTACTGTTTGTCGTGCCGACAGTACTGGTAATTGATGATATCCTGACATGCCCTGTCTTTATTTTTTGATAAACAAGGATTCCACTATACGATACCTTGCGTTTACACTCCATCTACAATCATGTCTTTTATGTACCACCACAAGGCACTTATGTATAATTAGGTACACAAGTTATGACTCAAGAAAGGAACGACGTGTTTTCTTCACAGGTATACGGACAATATATTGAAAGCGATTTCATACTACCTGGGCTGGCTCCTGCATATAGTCAGAACAACACGACGTTAAAACGGCAAGTAATAAGGTTAGCCCACACCACTTTTCAACAGCCGGCGCAGAATAAACGAATTTACGTCAGGCTTAATCATGGTATTTATCGTTCACCTGAGTATCCAAATCACTTATTCGGTACAGTAGACCAACTAGGTAGCTTTAGGCTCACGCCGTCCAGCGTAACACTTGCGCCTATCGATAGCCTTCCGCACCAACATCTTATATCGTTCGCACTGGGTAGTGGGCTAGGAGTGCAGCTTTACTTACGGCAAATTATTCCAATGCACGGTATGGCATTTTTAAATTCTGATAACACCGCAAGTTTAGTTTTTGGTATGAGTGGCGCAGGAAAGAGTACCTTAACGGCGGCCTGCATAAGCGCAGGGATTCCTGTTTTTAGTGATGATATTTTACCTATCGAGCGACAAGGTCATGAGTTGTTTATCCATCCGGCCCACCGTCGACTAAAGCTATCACAACAATTAGTCACTGAGTTAACGATACCAAGCGAAAACCATCAACCTGTGAATCATTCAATAGAAACGGCCTATCCAAACACCGATAAAATAGGATGGGTGGCACCACAAGAAAGCTTTGCACACGAACCGGCTCGCGTATCACGCCTGTATTTATTACGTAAAGTTCGCCATCAAGAAGCAGGCTCTGTGAGCTCTCCAATGAGCCCTTTTCAAACAATCAACCTGTTACGACGCTTTGTATATCGCCCTAAGCTCATTCCCTTTTTGGGCTTAAACAAACTCTTTTTTGAACAGGCTTCTCTACTTAGTCAAACGACTCAGTTACGCGAAATACACCTACCAGACATCACACACTTTTCATCCTTTAACAACTATGCTTGCAAAATCAAAGAGTTGCTTCAAGTTTAACGCTATTTCTGTAGCAACGTAACCGCAGAGCTATTCATCTAATTTGCAGCCTGTATTATCTAGATAGCTTTTTAGCCGATTTGTAAAAACGCCAGCGCCATCGTCATTGAGATGAAGTAAATCGGCAAACCAGTCTTCTTGCATGCCATCGGTGTTATGCTGCCATAGCTCGCCCGGGAGGATAATACAGTGATTTGTTTTAGCTAACTCACGCATTATTTCTTCTTGTAAATGAAATGGATTGGGTATCTCTTTTTTTAAATTATCTTTCAAAGTAATCCAATCAATAAATCTATCATAATATCTAACTAAAATAGGTGGCTCCTCAATTATAGCCCTTTTATTTCGTATTATTGCTTTTTGCGTTGAATTAGCCTCAGCCGTCATGAGACCTTCTAGCATTCCAGTAACGTACCATTGCGACAAAGGTGATTCTAGCAGGACAAAGTGAGAACCATGTTGTGAAGCCAATTGCTGAATCTTCCTAAGTTCATTCAATGACTCTTCAATAATAGTACTATTACTCTTCAACGCAGGAGTAACTGCGGATAATAAAATCGGAAAACGGTAAAAGGGGTGCAACTCTGTATTAATAGGTTCCGCTTCTTGTATAAATGTAAACTTAGGGTCAGTACATCTGTCGGTTGGCTTTACAGTGCACTTTAAATAAGCAAGCATGGAATGCCCTTGCCGACCTTCTACTCGAAGCGGTATGAGATTGGAGCGAAAAAAACCAATAAAATCATTTCTTATAATGGTCAGATCAGAAATTTCTCTTAAAACAAGATAGGCATTTTCACGACCTTTATTGGCAAGTAATCGACTATTTGAAAAGTTTATCGAATGCCCGTTATCTTGAAGTAAAATAAAAGGGTTCAGTGTTAAAAAAATCCACTTGGGCTTTGCGCCGCTTTCATAAACAGCCTCTAAAATGACCCTTGTTTCGAAAAGATCTCCACCGGGAATCCATAGTGGAACATGCTCTAAGCCGAGTTCGTCAAAGTCAATGGCCACAGAATGTGAATTACCAATAGATATCGCATCCGCTTTGTGTAATCTGCCATCTCTGATATCACTGATTCGCTCAGAAATTATAAATATTTGATTTACCCAAATATGACTAATCAACCATAACGAAACAAAGAGCAAAGCACAAAAACAAAACGCTCTTGCTGCAGAAAACTTGCTACTATCTTTAAAATTGGAAATAAATAAACGCATTTTGATCCGGAGCTGAAAAGTTAGTTATAAAGATAATTATTATTAAATAGCAAGCCCATCTGAAAATAGGATTACGAAAAGGCCAATTCTCTTTTTCTTTCTGAAAATCGACAAGCTTTCGACTAAAAAACCAACTAGCTGATGCTATACCCGCAATTAATAAAGGAAAAACCATAGCGTAATTACTGATAGATATATCCATTTGAAAAGAAAAAATCTTTAAGAATACTGTACCAGCATGCTCAACACTAGGTGATAGAAAAATAACTGCTCCCAAATTTACTAAACAAAAAGTCCTTAATTTCCGAAGGTTATCCCACAACCTATTCTTCGGCAAAATTAAATTCTGTTTATAAAATAATTTTTCTACTACAATAAAAACCCCATTAACAAAGCCCCACAAAATGAAGTTGAAAGCAGCTCCATGCCACAAACCTACAATCGTGAATGTAATGATAGTTAGATAAAAACGCCAGTAACTATTTTCAGATAGGGATGCTAAAGGTTGATGAAGATAATCGAAAATCCATCTTGTTAAACTAATATGCCAGCGCTGCCAAAAATCTCGGACACTTAGAGCACTGAAGGGTCTATTAAAGTTTTCAGTGAGATTTACACCATATATCCGCGCCGACCCTCTCGCAATATCAGTGTAAGACGAGAAATCCATATAGACATAGAACATAGATAGTCCTGCAGTTGCAGTAGCTTCAAGCCATGTGTATTGATCACCGTTACCATAGACAGTATCCATCAAAGGCGACAAATTACCTACAATAACGAGCTTTTTAAAAAGTCCAACCAGTATTAATATAAGCCCAGAACGAATACGCTCCCAGTCAAAGTTATAATACCGTTTTAACTGAGGTAATAGCTTATTTGCACGTTCTATTGGACCAGCTATTAGCTGTGGGAAATAAGCTACGTAAAGAGCAAAGTAGCCCAGATGCCTTTCCGCAGTCTTCTTTCCACGATATACGTCAATGGTATATCCCATAGACTGCAACGTGAAAAAAGAAATACCAATAGGTAGGATAAAATTTGCTGCTGGACCTGATAGAAAAGAGGATGTTTCGAGAAGATAGCCAAGTGTTTCATCGATTAGCAGTCGATATTTAAAATAAGCTAAAATAGATAAATTTGTTATTATACTTACTATCAAAAACAACCTGCGTTGTCTTTTATTTTTAGTTTTGCTTATACTCAATCCACAGCTATAATCAATAAAAGTTGAAACAAGTAATAGCCAGATAAAATCTAATTGAGAATACCCATAAAAAAAGTAGCTTACAATAAGAAGTAAAAGCCACCTTAAACGAAATGGCGTTATAAAATAAATAGAAGCACTAAAAATGAGTAATAAAAAATATTCTACGTTATGAAAGCTCATGGAGTCTCTCTGTCATTTAACTGGGAAAACTAAGACTCAAAATAGCACTCAGGGTAAGTAACCTAAATTAGACATTACTTCTGAATGGTCTTTCACAATGGTATCGACTTGCTGGGTGCTTAGCGTGTTTTTCCAATCACCAACAATACCTTTTCGAAAAAAACTTTGAACACCTACGGGCTTTTCACGAAAGCCAAACTCCCTTTCCTTCTTTTGCAGTCGCTCAAAACGCGTGAGTTCTAACGACTTCTCGATCAGTTCCTTATCATTGGGTAATTCCAGGAAAGTTGCTATTTCGGAAAAGGTTTCAAACGGTTTAGACTTCATATCTTCATAACGTACGAACTTAACGGATAAATCAGCATTTTGCCATGAACGCACATGCTCACTCCACGACCACAACCATTGCCGAACCTGATTCGCTTGACCTATCTCGGTTTTACAAAGTGCACTATTCGAATAGTTCATTTTCGCTATTGACTCGTCAATGGAGCACTTTGAGTGATTTGCAAATGAAATACATACGTCAAGAGGGTTACGAACTATATATAACGCACCTCGTGTGACATCTCTTGGAAACATTGGCTGCCGAGCCGCACCTTCCCCCACAAAACTATAGGCATCATGTGCTTTATGATATCCCCAATTTTTTGTCACACTATTTATGTACCGATATGCAGAAGGGCGTAGGGTATCTATTTCATTCGGTGTTAAACTGTCTAGTGAAAATCCGAGTGCATTTTGAATCCACTCTCGCCCACTCGCTATTACGCCAGTTCTTAATTCATTTAAATCAATATCAAAGCTTTCTTCGAAAGTATTTTCATGAATAAATTCCTCGTTCATACTCCGCAACGCTGATATGAAGCTACGTGTCCAGGTGTTACCAGACTTCGGATATGATGCTAGCCAAAATAACCGTGCTTCATGATTTATCACGGGTGGCTCCAAGAGGTTCATTTGTTAAATAAGTAAATAATGCTTTGCCCATTTTCTCGAAATTTTCTAATATCTTAGAGCTGCGCGGACGCCCTAGTTTTATAACCGGTGTATGCCCAAAGCTCTTTCCAATCAAAATAAAGTGAATTTTTTCTAGCCCTGCAGTCTTCGCAAACTCCTTTCTAAATATCTGGTTCTGTAACGGCGATAGCTTCTTTACTCCTTGAATTTCTTCAATCTCAACAGTGTTTTCATTGTCACCAGTAAGCAACACTACAAGGTCAACAGAGGCTTGTTCAGAGATAAAGCGCTCACCAATATGCCAGTCAAACTTATTAACACTAGGGCGTACTGGCGTTAACTCGGCTTCATCTAGTTGCAAAGCTTGCGACACATCTTGCCAAATTTTTAACCGCGGAGAACCACTACAAACAACCCCTTGACTATTAAAAACAGCCAAATCGTCAGCGACTAAACACGCATTACACTGGTTAATGAGGTACGCTGAAAAAGACGATTTCCCTACCGCAGAGTGTCCACATAATAGCAACCGATGAATCTGACCATGTATTTCAAGGTGAACGACATTACCGTGCATCACTAGATACTTACGCATATTCATTAATGGGCCTAAAACAGCTCCTAATAGGTACAACTCTACAGAGTCCATATCCGCCGTAGGGTAAGGCTGCACATTGATAGTATCTAGATCAGCAACAAAGAAACGAGCAATATTTGGAACATCAAGCCAAAACTGGGTATTACTTATACTTGCGAAAGCTGATACAGACTCCAAATGGCTCGGCGGCGCCGACTCAACATTAGCAAGTTTGATATGAATATCAGGGCTCTTATCCGTCACTAACGGCGCCTTTAATTCGAACTCACTGGCAAGTACTACGCCATAAATCTCATAATTATGAGCCATCCAATATCCTTAAGCTTCGTCGGGATGAATTTGAATCAACTTCTTTTGTTGCATGTCATTCAAAAAAAATAATAAATCTTGCTCACATTGCTCTTTGCTCACCACAAACTCTTGCTGTAATTTGGTACACAGAACATTCACCACATGAGGCTCTTCCAACATTGTCCAAATTTTGCTCGCCACTCCATTTAAACCAAGGTAGTTATCTTGGTCCTCGCTCATCATTACAACTTCTTCGCCCATCAGGGCAAATACTAAATCAGGATGACGTTGCACTTTACTTTCCAAATCAATTACCATTTTTTATCCTAACTGTCTAATAGAAAAGCTAATAACTCGCTGTAACTACCTGAACATTCGCTATTTACTTCCACGAGTAACTTTACCACTCGTAGTTCGAGCTAAACTACCACGCTTAAGCAAGGTAACTTTCAAATTACCCACACCAAGCTCCTTCAGTAAGCACTCATTTATCTTCTGTACTAGAAGCTGGTTGGCATCTAACGTTTTATCAGTTCGTTCAAGAACTAACTCAGCATTCTCAAAACCTTTTGGCTCTTGACTCCGACCCACAACACTGTTGCTAAGCAGTCCTATATTTGTATTCACCGGAATGTTTAGTTCAGAAATAAGAGCAAGTATATCGGCTAAATAGATATTTCTTCCGGCAAGTGAGACTCGATCATTATTGCGCCCCAGAACCACAAGACAGTCGTCCTTTATATAACCTAAATCCCCGGTATTAAACCAACCTTCAACTTCTTCCCCGTTTAAATAGTTCGAAAATAAACTGGGTAAACGAACCTCTATCTCGCCAACATTTAATTCTGAGGACTCGCCAAACTCACTTGAACAATAAACATCATTCTCTGACTTGATACGAATAAAATTCGCGGACTCCGCAGACAATATACAAGGTAAAATACGAGTGTCCAGATGTTGTGCTTTATCGAATTCATAACAGCTCATCGCTGGGCGACCGCAAACATACAATACCGCTTCGGCTAATCCATAGGTTGAAAAAAAAGCGTCTCTGGGTATGGAGCAATATTCACTCAATTTCCTAAAAGTTTCTGTTAAAGCGCTTGGTACGATGTCTGCTCCCACAAATATCCGCCGCAAATTTTGCAAGTTTAACTGCCGGAGTTGTTCACTCGAAGTAGATTTCAACAAAAAATCGAAGGCAAAAGGAGGCCCACCTGTTACTGTAACTGAGTATTTTTCCATCATAGTAAGCCATCGTATCGGCTTTTTTAAGAAGTCAGTCGGCGACATAAGCACAGTTTGCCTTCCGCAAACTAAACTAAAAACATAGATCCCAAATAATCCCATGTCGTGGTGTAGCGGTAGCCAACTCCCCATCACATCTGACTTATCAAACTCCCAATCTTGATTGTTATACTTTGTATTGCTTAAAATTTGTGCATCTGTTAAACAGACGCCTTTTGGCTTAGAAGTAGAGCCTGATGTAAACTGAACAATGCGATTCTTTGGAACCTGAGAGCAAACAAAACTTTCACAGCGGTATTCGCTACTATCTAACAAATACTGGCCAAGTAGAACATGGTCCATTAATAAAGCATCAACAAACAATGAACGAATAAAATCTGATCGCCCCTCTTCCTTTTCTCGAGTTGGCTGCGGAATTGGAATAATTGTATATCCGGCATAGATAAGTGCTAACAAACCGACATATATTGATCTATGGTGACTTACATAAACAATAACGTTTTTAGCCTCACCAAATTTTAATTTTAAGAAGCCAGCTAGTTGTTGCGCTTCTCTACTCAGCTCTCCAGCTGTTATGTCATCAGAACCTTTTTCTCCACCCCGCTGCAAAATACGAAGGAGAGTTTTCTCTTTAATCTCAGACAGCGACTTATAAATTGCGAAGGCCAAATTATCCGCGTGGTTCATCATTATCTCTCTTGGTCGGCTTTTCGTTTAATTGATATGTTTCAATAATTTGCTTGCCATAGTCGACGGAAAAATGAATAGGATCCCGCCAAATAGACTGTATTTCGTCTTGTACAGCTGGAACCTTTACAAATATATTCCGCCCGCGGCACAATGCAGCAATATCATTTGTATGGTCAAAAATAGACTTTACCTTTCCACTCCAACGAGCACGTTCAGCACGGGAAGGCAGCAAATAGTCATTCATATCAAATACGAGGAAGTTTACCGTTAGTTGAGGATATCGAACGCATAACCTCTGGTAGAAACCTAGTGCATCAGAAAAACTTGCGGGAAATTTGTTCTCGATTTGGCTTGCATAAACCTCACGCAACCGGATCGCTTTCGCATATAGGTTTTCGGAAGTAGGTGCCGGAGATTCAAAGTCATCAAAGGTTACACGATAGGACTCTGCCGGTAAAAAGAGCGCCTTTAAACTATTAAAACTTAGCAGTACTGTCTTCCATACATCTAACGTTGTCTGTCGATTGGTTCTATCATTAGTCATCGGCGCAAATACTTCTACATTCAAAATCGTATTTTCAGAGCTTAATGTAGCTTCAGACAAACCATCTACAATCACTGACGTTTCAAAAAAATTCATGCCAGCTAACCCAAGCACGGCTAACGAAGGAGTATCAACAAAACCATCTCTTACTATGGATGAGCCGACCAAATAAGAACGTTTCGTTTGGTCACCTGCAAACCTTCTAAGCATAAGAAGTTCAACAATACGGTTACTGTGCCGCCCTTTCAAAACTTCTAAATTATTGCTATCCGGCAATGGGCTGTTTTTAGTGAAAAGCCCAAATGGATTAATGAAAGAATAGGCGACTACATACGCCGTTAAGCTTATTACAAAAACTGCAGCTAGTGTAAGTACGAACTTGTGTTCCTTTAGTTGGTTAGAACTGCTCATAAAAAAACTTACCGTAATGCTGTGAATAGAAAATCACCCACAAAAAAACAAACGCAACTGCGGCAGCGCGCTGCCGGTTCATTTTCATTATCTTTAATTTCCGAGGTTCTAGCTCACTATACCCAGTAATCTCCATTGAGTTCGGCATAAACAGGGAGATTAAAGACGCAACCCCAAGCAACAACATAGCAGCGAAAGGCGTCATGCCGGTATCTATCATAAATGTTCGCAGCGATATACTTGAAAAAATCAGCGGCTGAGACAATGCAAACAAATCAAAAAAGCTCTGAAAATTAACAAGCCCAGTTAAAAAATGGGTCCCGATTCCTATACTACCCGCTTTAAAGTAAGCAGCAATTAGAGAAGCAGTAGCTAATAGAGTTATTTGCCCAATAGCTCCTCTCCGCATTCCTAGTGCTTGGCCAGGCTTTTTACCTGATACAAATTGCATTCCCATAATAAATAATGCCACGGCAATCGCGGAATAAATAAAAGTTATATTAGGAGCGTGCCACAATCCTGCTAACAAGAAGACCGCAAAGACAGAAATTGCATAGATTAAACTTGCTCGTTGCCTACCTTCTATACGACGAGGAAGCCTTTGGCTAAGCCATTTAGCTGTAGTTGAGAACACATAAACTTTTAAAATATTAAGCAAACTAATGTGCCATCTATTAATATAATCGGAAACATTCTTTGCTTTAAATGGAGAGTTAAAGTTCATAGGTAACGTTATGCCAAAGCACAACGCTATGCCTATGGCAATATCGGAGTAGCCTGAAAAATCAAAGTACAATTGTACTAAAACACCCCAACTTAGAAATATCGACTCCGAAAAGCTCGCTTGATCTAACCCTGCAGCTACAGCTGCATACAGTGTGTCATTGATTGCTCCCAAAGGTGCTGCTATCGCGAGAACTTTTAACAAACCCAAGGCTAAAAGTGTTAGACCTTGCGCAATATAATACCAACTTTGATTGGGTAAGCTTTTAAATTTAAGCACAGCACCTTTATAACTTAAGATCGGCCCCGCGATAAAATTCGGGAAGAAAGTAGTCGCAAGTAAATGACGAAGCAAAGACAAAGGCCTCGACCGATTTTTGTACGATTCAAATAAGCCTGTAGCGAGATGAATACTATAAAATGCTAAGCCCGTAGGAATACCAATAGTAAGCAAAAACCCCTGCTCGCTGTCACTTACGAGTAAGTATTTATAAATAATTAGGGGGCTAAGTGTTATAGCTAAAAAGAACAAAAAAAACTTATCACAGCGTCCTGTACTCAATCCATACATCATGCCCCAGGAGACTGTCGAAATAGATATAACAAGTACTAACGCCTGTAAGCTGACGTACCCAATAAATACTAGGCTAAATACTAATAAGAAAACGACAGCAACATTCTCTGACCGGCGCTGGATAAATGCATACAGCGCCGCCAAAAATGGGAGTACGAATATAATGAGGAAGGGGTAGGCTAACATTTTTTTGTCAAAATGAGATTCTCTAAAACAACAGCATCAAGCTCCGTTGTCATTAAGGTCGCAACTGCATCTTCAATTGAGTGTATAATAGGCTTGCCCATAATATTAAAGCTTGTATTTAATAAAATAGGAACGCCAGAGGCTAGCTCAAACTCATTTAATAATTTATGTAACCAAGGCTGATATAGCTTATTTATAGTTTGAACTCTTCCTGTACCATTAGCATGAGTTACTGCAGGAATTCGATCTCGCTTTTCTTCATGTATTGAAATTGCAGCGCTCATATAAGGACTTAGAGCATCGGCTATGAACCAATCGGCGACCTTCTCCTCGGGAATCATGGGAGCAAAAGGGCGATATGCCTCACGCCCCTTCACCTTACGATTAATTGCATCCTTCATTTCGCTAGAAATCGGTGATGCTATAATTGACCGATTCCCCAACGCACGAGGACCGAACTCAGCACGACCTCTCGCAATTCCTATAATTGAGTTCTTCAATAATAAAGCTACAAGTTCATTAATAAGCTCAGAGTCGTCATCAATAATGTTCACATTAACTAAGCCTAAGGTTTCAGGAAGCTTAACTAACGTTTTTTTATTCAGTTGACTACCCAAATACGGCAGATAATTATTATGTGGAAAAACATCGTGTTGAGTTATCTTTGCCCGAAGTAGCAAAGC
Organism: Pseudidiomarina fusca; assembly: GCF_032227045.1. Classification (NCBI taxonomy): domain Bacteria; kingdom Pseudomonadati; phylum Pseudomonadota; class Gammaproteobacteria; order Alteromonadales; family Idiomarinaceae; genus Pseudidiomarina; species Pseudidiomarina fusca. The sequence continues at coordinate 24,097 of NZ_JANFPJ010000018.1, read as the reverse complement.
TGCACCAATTGCATTTCCATCGTCTCCTGGAGCAGGCGGAACATGCACATTCAAGGTCGAGCGCCGCGTTATCAGCTCACCATTAAAGGCAGAATTAAGCGCACACCCACCTGTCAAAATTATATTGTTTGTGGCTGGAGAAAATCGTTCTAAGTTTGAGTCGATCAACTCATTCAGAACTTCAGTGAACACATATTGTGCGCTCGATGCAAGTTCAGCAGAGCTCATATAGTCCGGAGCAATGCTCGGGTCTCTAGCGTAAACCTGAAACTCCTGCTTTATTTCATCAAGCCCTGTGATATCTGCAAAATACAGGCGCCCAGATTCAACACGAAATAAGGAACGGAGCCTCGCTACAAGGGCTTCGTTTGGATCAGAGAACGCTGCTAGACCCATTACTTTCCATTCTTCACCGGCAATACTCGAAAACCCACAAAGTTCTGTTATCCATGCATAAAAAGCACCAAGGCTGGCGGGGCCCCAGTTCCTTAATTTACGAACCACACGCCCTTCATGCCATTCAAAGACACTTATTGCACCGGTTTCACCCTCTCCATCTACGACCAAACAGAGAGCATCAGGATGCGGGGAAAAATAGTAAGCACTTACAGCATGGCATAAATGATGATCGAAGCCTTGAATTTCATTTAACGCCAAGCGGTCACCCAAAATAAAGCGCAGCGCCGCACCTGTCGACATCTGCGTTGCTTTATGTACATGAGAAATCCGGTCTACACTACGCTGGCTAAGCAATACTTCTCTGTACTCTTTGGCAGGTTTGCTCTCCTCGGTCTTCAACCAAGTTTGAGCAAGAAAGAACTGAGCATTCGGGTCGTTTAAACATATCGTATGCAATATGGGAGCAATGTGCTGCTCGATATCAGCCGGAGAGCCAATTGCTCTCTTTGACTGCAAATATCGCTCCGTCGCCTCAGCAAAAATACATTCTCCAGCGTCGTTCACTATTGCTATCGCAGGGTCATGCCCCGTGGTAGATAACCCAATATAATAGCTACTCATATCTATTTTTGACGTTTAATTACTTCGAGGACTTCTTCCGAAACTTCAGCGATAGTTCTACATTCGAACATAAGCAATGGCTCTACCTCAATTTCGTATTCATCTTCAATCATTCCGCACAGCAATACAGCATAGAATGACGTCATCCCTATATCTACTAGAGGCGTCGTCGGAGTTACATCTTCACGAGAAACCTCTAAAACCCCTACTGCGCTATTTGTCAAAAAGGCTTGTATGTCTTGCACTGTTGTCATTTTCTATGTTGTCCTAATAACCAATCGCGATATTTCGTAGGCAATTTTATTATTCTCGTTGTGCTTAATATCTAAAATTTTTGCCGTCGGAAATTTTGTGAAAAATTGCTGTACCATGTACTTCAAAATAAATCTGGAAAGCCCAAAACCAACGCAAAAGTGTCTTCCGTGACCGAATGGGAATGCAGGACACCCGCCCCGCTCTATCGCTTGGATATCAAACAAGTAGGTTCCGTTGTAGGCGCTATCCTTAGCGCTATCCTTGCAAACTCTATGTAAGTATGATTGTGCCGCACCCTTCGCTATTTCCTCGTCTGAAAGAGCAACCGTGCGATCACGAGACTCTTGCAGCCGCTTGGCAACAATATTAGTAAAGGTTTGGGCTAATGGAGCCGTAGCCGCGTAAAGAATAATAACTATTGATATCTTATCAACTTGACGCTCTGGCCACGCACGGTTTCTTAATAAATGCCCCAAAGCCGTGCGTTCTCTGACTATACCCGCAGCCACTGTGTCCTCGACCGCTTCAATGGCGCGCTTAATTTTCTGGTTGATGGCCTTTAATTCGCGGAGTGAACGATAGGGCTGCACAAGTTCTTGTAAACGAATTGTATCTGCATTAAACGAAGCCGAATCTGCGGGCATTAGACCCAGCGTCGGTTTCAAGAGGCTATCAAATACTTTTAAAGAAAGCTCTTCTACTAAGTCGAACTCTGCACATTCATCTAAATTATCAACAAGCTTTTCAATTGTATCTTTAATATATTCCGACCAATCGTTTAGGATTACGTCCAGCAGATCTTTATAAACATCTCGAAGCTGCCGCAACTGCTCTCCTTCTTGAAAAAACGGCGCAAGACGGGTAAACCGAACTAACTCATCCAAACCAGACACATTATGGCGCTGTAGTTGTTCTAGATAAGCTAAAAGACCCGGAACCTGCATGCCATCACGCCTGAGTAATGCATTTGCCTCCTCAAAATCAACAACACGCTTGAACATTGTCTGTTCTGCTAGTTTGTTCAAACTCTATGCGCCTCAAGTCGGATTAGATAGCTCAAGCTATAACCATAATGAATCTGATAATCAATTTCATAGTTATCAAGTAGAAGAAGTAATTTTAAAGTCCGCTGCCAAAACCAAGGTATGAGTTGAAGTGCAAGCCATTGGCCTGGGCAAGCATGCGAACCTGCACCAAAATTTAAGTTGGGGGTGGAAGACAGTAACTCACTTACATCAAACTCTTTAAGCGATTCTTCCCGCCGATTAATTTGATGTATATCTACCGCTTGGTAACACTGGTCGATTTTACTGTATCTAACAAGACGTTGAGTATTTCCAAAAACCCGAATGATATTTTGTACTACTCTATTGTCTACCTCTAAACTGATGAAAGCTTGGAGCTCGTCAGTTTTAAAATTACTCATCAATATAGCAATGAAACGACCCACAAGTTCGGCTGGTGTGGTGGAGCCTAATGCAAGCAAAAAGATACTTGCCTGTAATTCATCAAAACTTTTACCATCTTGCTCGGCTAAACGTTTGAATTTGTCAATTAGGGGCGCATTAGCACTGTTAAATCGAAGCGAATCACTAATAATATCAAGCAATTTACCCGCACTTGCATCTGCCTGCTTAAGCTTTCGGATGGGAGCTAAGTGCTCAATCATTTGTTCAGTACAATGAATTTCACTTAAGAAGTCGTATTCATCGCGCTCAGGCAAGTGCAACCCTAAAATGTCAGAGCCAATTAACTGCGCTAGCGGCGCAACAAGACTGTCAAGAAAATCGACTGAATCACCTTGAACTAACTGGGCTTCTACGCCAGCGAACATAGCCTCCGCCTTCTCAATGAATTGCGGCAGTAAAGACTTAATAAAAGAGCCAGCTAAGCCCGGTCTCAAAAACCTACAAAATGACTGCTCCGATTCAGAAAAACCTAAACCACGTGCAACCGTGTGCACATGCTTTAGGTTTGGAAACGAAATAGAACCATGAGTGCCCTCCTCAAGGAGGGTAATAAAATGCAAAAAATCAGGAGGTATGGAGTTCCTGCACCTAAGTACAGCTCGCCCCTCGGCTTCGCTGCAGATATTACGATGGCTAGTCTCTTTTAAGGCATCCATTTAGATAGGAATGTTAATGCGTTATCGATCGTTTACTTAAGACGTTCCATAATTATAGTTAATTTCTACGGTGTCTGGCGATGGTTTCGATGATTTGGTTATATCTATCGCGAAATCAATCACTACTGGCGTTTCCCATGTTTTTTTGTCAGTAACTTCAACAATAACTTTATTACTCGACTTGTTACTTAGATTTTTCATTTTAGTTCCCTCTTTTTTAGATAAAAAAATGTTAACCGAAATCGCTAAACATGTATAGATGTGCCCGAATAAAAAAATGCCACTCTTAACTACTTGCGTTGCCTCTATGAACTTTGATGTTAAAATATTTCCTACATTTCGCTTTAAGTCAAGAACTATTTCGAGAGGGTGCCTGCTTTACTACACGAAACTCGTGGTGGCCTCTAACTATAAGCCATCAGTAATCCTTGGTTTTAAGAACTAAGCACTTGGATGAGATTTCGTTGCTGCATTTCATTTAAGAATAGCAATACATCTTGCTCGCATTGCTCTTTACTCACTTCAAACTCTTGCTGTAGTTTTGTACAAACAACGTCTACCGCTAAAGGTTGCTCTAACATCTCCCAAATTCTGCTGGCGACCCCGTTCAATCCAAGATAATCACTCTGGTCTTCACTCATCATAACAACTTCATTGCCCATGTGAGCGAAGACTAATTCTGTATGCCTTTGTACTTTATCTTCCAATGCTATGGTCATATTAACTCTTCCTATCATTAACTTATCGAACGAAAACAGAAGCGCCCAAAACGCTTATACTAACTAAAAGTTACCGCTTTTTGTTAGGACTACTCTCAGTTAATTTACTACAAAAATCCAGCCGTCCCTCTTGCTGTGCTTTAGCGAGACTATTTAAAGTATCCAGGGCTTTAATATTTGCGACAAAGGGTAATTGCAAGAGATGATCAAGTCGCTCAAAGCGCAGATAATGCTGCAACACAGGCAATTTAGCATTATCTTTGACCTCAGCTATAAGCTTTTCCAATCTCATTTTCACATCAAGACGCTGATGTTTTGGTAGCACCACATCATGTTTCATTCGCATTCGAATGCGTTCGGTCACTAAGTCTTTAATAATTTCTCGAAACATCCATCGCTCAATACCAAATTTACATTTCATATGGGTGGGTACTGAATAAGCGAACTCAATCAGCTCTTTATCAAACATGGGGTAGCGATATTCAAAATTAAAAGCCCTTGCATGGATTTCCGACCCCGATACTCGGCTCTCTATCCCCACATGAAATAGCTCTCGGTAATCTCTTTCACGAACGCCAGAAGATGTATAGTTATCAACAAAGTCAACAGCCTCTTTTAGTCTTTGCCTTGTAACAAGTTCAGGATTCAAAGGGGACTCGGTAGCGGAAAAGTGCAATAACTGGACCATAAGATTACGCCGGCGCTCAATTGTTCTGAACAGCGGTGGGTAACCATATTTCACACCAAGCTTTAGAAAGTTAAACAAGGGCTTCACTCTACGCCCTCTTTTTTTTGTGTATTGATACTGCTGATAAAGTGATAACCAACGACCTTTACGGAATAATTCATCCTCATAAAAAGCCCCATAAGAAGTGACGCAGTGATCACCGCCCCAGCCACTGAGTAAGGTACGCACACCTCGGTCTTTCACTAAATAGTACCGAGTACATTTTTGCCCCGGATGAGGGGCTACAACACCATAATATTGTTCTATTAAATCATTATAGTTTTCAGGTTGTTGTTGTGTTGTCCACTCAGCGGATAAGTTTGGATAAAGAGCCAAAAATTCAAATATATCCTTATAGGTATCTTGGTAAATATGTCTATTATCATCAGTAAGTTGCTGCGAATCATACGAATAGGTATAAATAGTTTGATGCGGCAACATTCGAGCTGTTAAGCCAGTTATAGCGGTTGAATCAAGACCTTCACTAAGCTCACAACCGATTGGGTACGCTGAAAGCAGGCGACGCTTCACCGCCTTCTCAAACCGCACCCTCAATTCTCGTAGATAATCCTCATCTGAATTTAGACTAGGGTACTGTTTAACTTGCAACTGCCAGTAGCACTCACTGCGCACACTGTGCGGCGTAATAACTACATAATGTGCAGGAGGAACCCTCTGTATTGCCTTAACTGGGGAGTAATAACCTGAATTTGACTTTGGTAAAAACAGATCAAGCACAAAATCGTCATTAAGCTCTCTAGACACAAGCCCACTTTCAAGCAGCGCATTATGTTCATTACTAACCAATACAGCGTCGTCAGTAACACTATAGAAGGCCGTTTTAATTCCCAGATGATCACGAGCTATATAAATTGAATTTTTATTTCTATCCCAAACCGCAAAGACAAAATCCCCTAGCAATTTTGCTGCACAGTCTTCACCCCATTTTTGATAGGCAGCTAAAATAATTGCACCGTCAGGATAATCTGATGCACGAAACATATCGCGTTTATCTCCGATATCGAGTCGCAATTCGTCAAGCAATTCATGTCGGTTATCAATTCGAGCATTAGCTACGCACAGAAAATGGCCACATTGAGACACATGCACAGATTCATTATGAGATTGTGGTGTATTAGAAAACCGAAGATGACTCACTGAAAGAGCGCCACCGTTAGGTTCTATGCTCAGCTCATATTGATCTACACTTTCTGGCTGCCAATAATCACTGGCAGCCAACATCTTTTGCATGATAGCTGCGGTATCAAATGTTTTAAACGCCCATAAAAGATTAAAAACACTCATAAACTATCTCTACCAGGGTTCAACCCTTCAATCATTTGAAGGTACATGGCATCAACTAAACCGCCTCGTTTTTCACTCTGCATTAAGTTTGTTCCCCAATTTATGTTTCCTTCAAGCAGCAGAGGTCCCTTATCCGTTAAAGCCACATCCCAGCCTACAGCATTTAAATCAATTACCTGTTGATGCGCGTAGGTAACCAACACTTTAATCGCTTGCCATTCCTGCAGAACTTTACCGTCTAGTTGTGGGATGGCTCCAGAATCTACATTAATAGCATAAGGCCGAATAAAAACTTTTCTTGAAATAGGTAGCTCTACATTGGCACGCCAGACCATAAATCCACCAGCAACTTTTAACGTCACTATTCTAACAACTACCACCTCATCATTATCACAAATATCTGCAAATTCAGGAGGCATGACCAGTCTCGGCTGTTGCAAATAGTTCAAGTTCTTCGACAACCCCAGAAGGAAATCAATCACAGCCTGTTTACCATCAACACGAACAACACCATCTTTACTTGTTGAGTGAAACAAGCCTTCTTTAGTGGTCGTTAAAATAAAACATCCTTTGGCTTGAGATGATACGTCTGGCTTAAAGAAATAATCATTGCCCGGTACCAGATTAGCTAAGCTATCCACAGTCATCAATTGTGTAGGTACTGATGGCACATCTATAGAACTTGCAAAGAATAACTTACTACTCATTATCTTAGCTGTTCTATTACTATAGGCTGCTTGAAAGGTCTGATGCCAGTGTGGCAATACTTGGTTAGGAACATAGTACCACCAATAACATAGCGGGACGTTATATAGCGCCAGTGAATGGAAGCTCTGGGGAGTTATTCCTCTCGAGTATGCTCTTATAGCTTTCCATAAATAGCGAGGTGATATGGGAACGATCGTTTCTGTTTGCTTACTGCCGTGTTTAGTCTTTCTGTAAAGATGCCGAACATACAACCAAGGGCCGAAAATGATATACCAAGAGATGATGCTGTAGACCACGGCCAAACCATACAACCAGCGTGGAATAGGTTGCCAAGCGTTGAAAAAAACTTTTTTATGGAGCTGATATCCCTGACACTTCTTATCAGCGAGGCCAAGAGGCACAATGAATCGCCAACTAATAAGAGTATGGGGCGACTTTCTCAATAATATCCGTTTATAAAAGTACTTTAAGAGTTTACCCAATGTACTAGATCCACATAGAATGGTAGTCAAAGCCCACTAATTGATGGTCACTTTATAATTATAGGCAGCTTCGATAAAGTCTACACCAACAAGCTCCTTGAACTTCCCGAGTATACATCGTGAAGTAGCAAACCATCCAATTATTGTGTCGCTTTGTTTAGTTACGACAAGAAAAATACTGCACCACGTCAGTATAGGATGACGGTTTGGCAAAAAAATAGCCCTGAATACGATCACATCCCAATGCCTTCAATTCATGCAGCGTTGCCTCATCCTCAACGCCTTCTGCTGTAACTTGCATGCCCAGATTGTGGGCTAATTCTATGGTTGAACTAATAATAATTCGGCTGCGCTCATCAGTGGTTAAAGCTCCTACAAACAGTCGATCTAATTTAACCTCAGCTATCGGAAACAAACTCAAATAACTCAAGGATGAATAACCTGTTCCGAAATCATCCACACTGCAGCAAATGCCTCTTTTAGCCAAGGTTTGCAAAACATCTTGCGCAACCCCAGAATCAGTAATCAAACCCGTCTCAGTGATTTCAAAGCACAACCGAACATTTTTTAAACCAACCACAGTGGCCAGAACAAAATCTACAAAGCCCGGTTCCATTAAATCATCGGCGGTAACATTCACACTAATACGACTAATCTCATAATCTTCAGCAAGCCTCTTTGCATATTCGCAAGCCTTCGAAATTACCCAACGAGTTACTTCGGGCATCATCCCTGCTTGCTCAATTAGTGGAATAAAGGTAGCTGGTAATAACATACCGCGGGTAGGATGATGCCATCGCAATAATGCTTCAGCGCTATTAATCTTATCTTCTACAACGCTATATTGAGGTTGTAGTAATAATTCAAAATCCTGCATCCGAGCCGTTGTAAAGTCTTTGAGCAGCATTAAATCAACAGGATCAGGCTCAAAACTTTCGTGGTACTTAAGCCACTGCATATGATGACTCTGAACATAAGACAAAGCAGTTAGTGCACGGCGCAAAAGCTCCTCTGTGGGGTTATCTAACCGTTCGTTTAAATCAATCTCAACCACACCCATAGCAATTACTGGGTCGATATCAACGTTAGACATTTCTAAAGGCGTGGAAATAAACTCGTAGATTTGTTCAGCAGTTAAGTCTGAGTGACACGTAAAAGCGAATAAACCAGCACCCAAATGAGCCTTAGAATGAAAAGAAGGATGCTCTAGTCTGCGAGCAAACTGTTGCACTAGTTCAATCGAGGTTTGATGTGAGAACGCCGTTGTCACCGCTTCAAGGTTAACAATCCGAGCTACCACAAACCAGCGCAATGCTCCATCAGTAGAGTTGTTATCCAATTGCTGATTTAAATAGTTAACAAATGCATCTCGGTTTAGCAGTTGAGTTAACGAGTCATGCGTTGCTGTGTATTTAAGCTGTGTCGCAAAATTAACTGTTTTTATTCGAAACAACACCAGTACCGCAATAATGCCAATTAATAAGGTAATAAAGACCAACAACAATCCGGTGTAATGCTGTAATTGCTCATACCAAGACAAATTCTTCCACTCTAAGGTGGGCAGCCAACGATCATAAACCTGCTGGTAGCCACCGCTGACGATAATGCTTGATAACGCATCATTAATCTTCGCTAAGGTCTCGGTATTGCCTTTACGAACTCCAAAAGCATAAGGCACTGCCCAAAATGGCGGGCTCGTCTGCACCACATCTAAGTTGTATTGCTGGATGAGATGCCGCGACGATTGGACGACTTCAATACATAGCTCAGCTTGGCGTTGGGCCACTAATACCAAACAATCAAGCTCATCTGTTGCCCAAACAATTTGAGCCCTTAGTGCGGGCGGTAACTCTAGCTCTGCGTAGGCCCCTTTCACCACAGCAATTCGTTCATCGGTTACTGCGGCTAATGCCCCTACTGAAGCTGCGTCATCGCGCATAAATAGTGCATGGGCCACAAAATAAAAGGGAGTTGAAAAATCAAAGCGCTCAGCGCGCTTTTCGGTAGCGATTAACGCAACAGCATCGGCTTGCTCCGTCAGCACAGCAGCCAAAGCATCTGACCAAACCGCTAAATTTTGCTCAACAGCAAAATGTCCTTCTAACTCAAACTGACGTTCAAGATCAACGAGAAAGCCATGAATTTCATTGTTCTGAGACCACTGAAATGGAGGGTAAAATGTTGACCCAGTAAATCGCACCGAGTATGTCGAACCTAATTCCCCTGGTTCTGTCTGAGCTGGTGTTACAACAACGAACGCAATAATGCTTAATGTCGCGAGGATAAATGTAACAACCAGTAATTGAATCGATGTCTTCGTGGTTGTTACCATTCAGGTCCCCGAAACTGAGGCTAGCAAAACCATTTAAGGCATCGCTAGCCTATTATTCATTATAACAGCACGGTGCTAATTAACTACCTACACTTGTGTAAGTATTAGATTCAAAAGAGTTATTATCTTTAGCAGCACTTTCGGTAGTTGCTGAAGCTAAAACTTTCAATGTAGGCTTTTGCCAAACTTCACGCTGTTCGTTCGCATCGACGATGACTTTATTGGGTTTGTTGTCCATGGTTTTTCCCCTATGATTACCAATTAATGACCTATCGTTCAAATAATAGCCGTGTTGTTTTATAACACAAAATTTAATCAACATGCCAATAAAGTTAAAACGAAATACACTACGGGCGCATTGGATATTCACCACCATCAACACAAATATAAAACCCCATCGCCAGTGCCGGTTGTCTATTCTCATGCGCTTGACCGGCACCTGTAATACCGATAGTTGCTGGATGAAGTGGTGCGAGATTAGTGCCAGCAGCGGTAAAAGTTTTAAACTCGATGGTATCTTCAATATTTGCGAGGTAACCTGATGACGGAATAGACGAATCTGCAACTTTACGAACAGCTCGCCATTCATGAGTATGTGGTGGAAGTTGTGGTGGCAGTAGGTTAACGGAGTTAGCTCCCAAAGACTGACCAAAAGAATAACCAGATAACCCTGCCCCCTGTCCCCACTGAGCTATCACTTTATGGCGGAGGTCAGGGAGATTATAAGTGGTAGAGCTTCCACCGAATTTAGTACCAATAATAGAATAAAGTGCCGGATATTGCGACACTTGTAAAGTTTGCCCCATGCATTCCAACCAATACCTTGGTGCAAAGTTATACGGAAAGGCTCTAATTTCTCCAAGATAAGCATCCATAATAGTTGCTCCTAGTATTGCGATGGATAAATGCCGGTGTGGGCAATAATGTAATTTAACGCCATCATGGGCATTCTATTTTCATGTGCCATTGCATGGCCCTCAGGCTTAATACATTCAGCATTCAACACATTAATATCCGCCGGATTAGTTGATGTACTGTAACTTTTATTATCGCCTAAATTGAGCGCATTATTGGCCGGAATATTGGTATCACCGGTTGCGATACTAACCATAACACTATGTTGGTGTGAGGGCATTTCTGCAGCGGTTAAGGTCTCCGTCTCTGTGCCTAACGTTTGGCCTCGAATCACATTACTACCGGTTGCAGGATTAGTACCAACTCCAATAGGAATTCTGCTACGCATATCAGGCAACTTAAAATGAGTTTGACCATCACCGCCATAGGTTGTTCCCAGTAATGAGAATAGCGCTTCGTTTTCTACAATTTGAAGCGACTGCCCAGCACAGATATACCAGCCTTGCGGAGCGTAATCTCCCGCAAAAATTCTAATTTCACCAAGATAGAAATCACTCATATCAATGTCCTCTATGGTCTTCTACGGCCGGCTAGGAAAGATGCCAGTTGTCGCAATACAATAGACCAAGCCAATACTGGGCTGCATGTTGTTATGGGCTTGGCTCCCACCGACGCTACTCAAGCTATTACTGGTAAGCATTTGATCAGGGACCACTGAACCATAAATATCAGCTGCATCGCCAGATACTTCTCCCAACATGGTATTAGGTCTTGGTTGAGGAACGTCGGCAGCAAGGCTTGTTGCCATTACTTGGTGACGATGCGCAGGCATTGCTTCAACAGTTAAGGCGACTCGCTCACTCCCTACTTTAGTCCCCACAGTCAGCCCAATGTTGTAATCTTGCCCCACCACAGCCCGGTATCGCAAATCAGGAAGCTGAAACGTAGTTCCCGCATTACCTCCGAATCTGTTAGCAAGTAATGCATACAATGCTTGATATTGATTTATCGGTAGCGTTTGTCCGTCGCAAATCATCCAACCATTAGGGATAAATCCATAAGTAAATAATCTTATTTCACCAAGAAAATTATCCATGGCGAACTCCTCTTGCGTTTCTTGTTCATTCGATTGGAATTGGTTAAGAATTTAACATCTAGAACATTGGTGTAGAACAAACTTTGAACAAACGCAAGTGTTTATAACAACTTTTTCAAATACCAATGCAGATCGGTTTCGCCGCAAATACAAAAACCTAAGCGCTGGTAAAGTCGTAATGCAGGATTATCTTTTTGCACGTGAAGGTCAGCATCTAAAGATTTAGCCCTCGCAAGATCAATGAAGTGTTCAAGCACTTGAGTACCAACACCTCGGCATCGATAGCGTTGATCGATAATGATATCAACTAATCTTAAACATCCAGTAATCTGAGCTTGCCCAATACGAAGTATTCCAATCGGTTGACTATCCAAGGTGGCGGTGAGCTTTTGATAATCATGGAAAGAAACAGAGTAAGACTGCTCACGAATATCATATTGTGAACGTAGTAATTGCTCTAAAATGGCGGGAGGTAAAAGTAAGCGTGAAAACTCCTGCTGTTTTTGGTCAGCAAAGAGTGTGTAGGCCAAGTCACCATCTCGGGCATCTGAAAACGGTTCTAACCTGGTTGTTATCACACACTCTCCTCAGGGCTAACTATAGGCTAAAGTTACTGCATTAATAAACAAATCTAATTGCTCCATCGGCAACGCGTTCACACCAGCAGCTCCAGCTCGACCACCGCCGGTTGCGAAGCCTGAACAAATATCGCCCGCACCTTGCAAATTCGATTTAGGCGCCCGCAAACTGATAGTTAATGTGCAGCCATCGGCATTAGGAGTAGCAATTACAATCGCTTTATCAGGATTTGCATGAGCTAAATCATTACCTAGGGTACCGCTAATGCGGCGTGCCCAAGCAGCGTCATCAAGTAACAAAGCTTTCACTGACTGATTTTCAGCAATAACCGCGGCTTGGTTAGCTTTTTGTATATCTTCGGCATAACCAGCTCGGAGCGCCGCAAAGGGTGAAGAGGTATCTGCGATAACATCAAAGGGCGAATCATAGGCAAGTAACGCTTGGTATAAGTCTTGCGGCTTAAAATGCAAGTCCGTCAGATTAGCACCATAACCGTTGTAATTAACCAACACACCTAATTCGCGCAGCTGCTCTGATTGCTCGTTAGAAAGACCCAGTTTGCTGCATTCGGCATAAGCCACACTATTTAAACTATCACCAAAAGCTGCGGCGATAGCCCAAACATGATACTGCTGATTTAAGTAGCCACTGACTAGCAATCCCGTACAAACTGACGGAGAGAAATCTATGACTGTAGTTAGCCGCGGATGCTCAAATAGAGTCTTGGCCTGATGGTGATCACAATAGAACACCGAGTCCACACTTGGTAAGATGCTCCGTAGTGCCTCCGTATTTTTATCAAAAGAAAGATCTAACGAAGTCACCCTAGCACCAGACGCTTGCTCAGGATTGATGTGCTGAATAAGCGCATTATCTCGTTTCACTCCGCTAATCACTTGGCTTTTATTGACAGGAAAGGCTTTACGCCACTGAATCAGCGAAAAAATACCATCGGCGTCGCCGTTAAAAACGTCAATGTGTTTCACGAGATGATGTCCTTTTCTATCAGCGCTTGAATCACCTGTTCAGCCGCTTCTTCGACGTTTAACGAAGCTGTGCGCAAATGCACCTCTGGCATAACCGGCGGTTCATATGGTGAGCTAATACCGGTAAAATGCGGAATATCACCTGCTCGTGCTTTTTTATACAAGCCTTTAGGATCTCGTTGTTCGCACACAGCCAAGGGAGTATCTACATACACCTCGATAAAACGACTAGCAGCAAGTTTGCGGGCTTGCTCACGATCGGCCATAAACGGCGATATAAATGCAGTTCCTACAATCAGGCCAGCATCGGTCATCAGGTTCGCAACTTCGGTAATGCGACGGATATTTTCTACTCGCGAAACATCGTCGAAACCTAAATCTTTGTTCAAGCCGTGGCGCACATTATCGCCGTCCAGCACGTAACTGTGACAACCACGCTCATATAGTTTTCTATCTACTACGTTGGCAATCGTGCTTTTACCTGAACCAGATAAGCCGGTATACCAGATAATACAGGGGTTATGGCCATTACTCCCAATACGTTCAGCTAAGGTAACTGAAGTTTTATGCCAAACGATATTATTCATATAAAATCCAAATAATCACCCGTAATAAAAAGCGAGTGAGCTGTTTTACAGTATCAACTTAAGATACACTTTTATCATAATATTTTTATAGAATCTAAACTTAACTTGCGGTTACAAGGCTACCTAACGCTCATGGCTCAGAAAATAACTCATCTCAAACAATTAGAAGCGGAGGCAATACATATTCTTCGTGAGGTTGTAGCCGAGTTTAATCATCCAGTTATGTTGTATTCAGTGGGTAAAGATAGCTCTGTGCTGTTGCATCTAGCTCGGAAAGCTTTTACACCTGGCCGCATTCCCTTTCCGCTATTACATGTCGACACCACATGGAAATTCCGAGAGATGATTGAATTCCGTGACCAAATGGCCCAGAAGTTAGGCTTTGAGTTAATTGTTCATATCAATCCTGAGGGCATTAAACAAGGAATTGGGCCGTTTACTCATGGTAGTGCTGTTCATACAGACGTGATGAAAACCCAAGCATTGAAACAAGCACTAAACATGTATCGATTTGATGCAGCATTCGGTGGTGCGCGGCGGGATGAAGAAAAATCTCGCGCTAAAGAGCGTATATTTAGCTTTAGAGATACCAATCATCGATGGGACCCCAAAAACCAACGACCTGAATTATGGAATCTTTATAATGGGAGAGTTCATCAAGGAGAGAGTATTCGAGTGTTTCCTCTCAGCAATTGGACAGAGCTAGATATATGGCAATACATCTACCTTGAAGGAATTGACATACCGCAGTTGTATTTTGCCAAGCCGCGGCCAGTCGTCAATCGTAATGGTACATTAATTATGGTCGATGACGATCGCATGTCCCTAGGCGCAGGTGAAATTGCTGAAACCAAAATGGTGAGGTTTCGAACACTCGGGTGCTATCCGTTAACAGGCGCAATTGAGTCTACCGCAACTAGGTTACCAGATATTATTCAAGAAATGTTAGTCACAACAACATCGGAGCGCCAAGGAAGAGTCATCGATAATGACAGTTCAGGATCCATGGAAAAGAAAAAAATAGAAGGGTATTTCTAGCAATGAGTCATGCATCAAAACTTATCAAAGAAGATATTCTTCAATACCTTGAGCAACACGAAAATAAAGATATGCTGAGGTTTATTACATGCGGTAGCGTGGATGACGGGAAAAGTACGCTAATCGGACGTCTTTTACACGATAGTAAACTTATTTACGAAGACCAATTAGCGGCGTTAGTCAAAGATAGTAAACGACATGGCACTACAGGCGACCAACCGGATCTAGCACTACTCGTTGATGGCTTGCAAGCAGAGCGTGAGCAAGGTATTACAATTGATGTTGCATACCGTTACTTCAGTACCGAGCGCCGAAAATTTATCATTGCTGATACCCCCGGGCACGAACAGTACACACGAAATATGGCTACAGGCGCCAGTACATGCGATTTAGCGATCATCTTACTTGATGCGCGTAAAAGTGTTGAATCACAAACACGTCGACATAGCTTTATCGTAAGTTCACTTGGAATTAAACAAATCATCGTCGCCATAAACAAAATGGATCTAGTTGAATATAGTCAAGCGCGCTACAAAAAAGTGCAGCAAGATTATTTGAAAATGGCTGGCATACTTAACATACCCAATATCCGATTTGTGCCTATTTCAGCACTTAAAGGAGACAATGTCGTTCATCGCAGCAAGAATACGCCATGGTTTCGTGGTCGGTCACTTATAGAGTATCTAGAGACGGTAGAGGTTATCCCAACCAATCATCAGCAAGCCTTTAGATTTCCTGTACAATATGTAAATCGCCCAAACTCAGAGTTTCGAGGCTACGCAGGTACTATTAGCTCTGGCCAAATTAGCGTTGGTGACACCATCCGAGTTTTACCTTCAGGTAAAATTTCTAGTGTTCGCAGTATTGTTACATTTGATGGGAATTTAGATACAGCAACAACACCATTAGCCGTAACCCTCACGTTAAACGATGAAATAGACATCAGTAGAGGCGATGTCATCGTAGATAAAAACGCGCTAGCACACTGCAGCAAGTACTTTCGAGCACGCATAGTATGGATGCATGAATCACCATTATTACCTTATCAAACTTACTATATAAAAATCGGCACTAAAACCGTTAAAACTGAAATCAGCAAAATACATTATCGATTTGATATTAATAGCTTAGACGAGCAACCAGCAGAAATGCTGACTCTAAATGAGATAGGGGTCGTTGACTTTGAATTAGCCGAAGTTGTGGTTTTTGATAAATTTGAAACCAATAAATTTACTGGTGCCTTTATCGTTATTGATACAGTAACAAATAGCACTGTTGGGGCAGGAATGATACATCAGCCACTATCGGAGCCCGATGAAAAAACGCTAGGCGCTAGTGACTTTGAAAAGCGCCTGAATAGCTACGTACGCAAGCACTTTCCTCATTGGGGGGCGAAAGCTATAGATTAATCATCATGCACTACTTTCGCTGTGCATGATGTAAAACATCCCTCAATACATCACAGGTCTTCGCAATTTCAGCTTCTGAGAGTGTAGGATGAACCAAGAACATTAACGATGTTTCGCCGAGTTCTTTAGCAACTGGCAATGATGTTGTAGGGCGCCAGCCAGTATTATCAAACGCTTTTTCTAAGTAAACTTCAGAGCATGAGCCTTGGTAACAAGGCACGCCGCGAGCCACGATTTCTTCAATGATACGATCACGAGTCCAATCATTGGCTAACTTGTCAGGGTTTACGAACATGTAACATTTGTAGGCCGCATGAGCACAACCTTGTGTGGTCGGTTCGTTGCCGACTCGACAAGATGAACATGTTTTAGGACAGGTTCCTAGTTTCGAATCAGGTACGCGTACCACATCAAATTCTCGAGCTGTTTGCCAAATAGCTTCAGCGTTAGCTTGTCTGATAGCTGTCCACTCAGTCATGCGTTTAAGCTGTATACGGCCAATCACAGCCTGCATTTCCATCATGCGCCAGTTGGTACCAAAGCTTTCATGCAACCAGCGGAAGCCTGGCGGGTGGTCGCGTTCATACACTGCTTCGTAGCTCTTGCCGTGATCTTTAAACGACCACATTTTGCGCCATAAAGCTTCATCATTGGTGGTGACCATACCGCCTTCACCGCCCGTTGTCATGATCTTATCCTGGCAAAACGACCATGCACCGATGTGGCCGATACTACCTACGGACCGCCCCTTATAGCGAGCACCATGAGCTTGGGCACAGTCTTCGATAACGTACAAACCATGATTATCGGCTAGCTCCATGATGGGGTCCATATCAGCGGCACGCCCTGCAAGATGCACAACAATAATTGCCTTCGTGCGTGGGGTGATAACCCGAGCGATAGTATGGGCTTCAATATTTTGTGAGTTGCGATCCACATCAGCAAATACAGGCGTTGCGCCAGCATTGACTACCGTTGAAATAGAAGCAATAAAGGTACGCGGGGTAACAATCACTTCATCCCCTTCGCCAACTCCTAAGGCTTTTAAAGCAACATCTAACGCTAACGTACCATTGCTTAGTGCGACAGCATATGACGCATCAGCCCAAGCAGCGAACTCCTTTTCAAACTCGCGGCATTCAGTGCCTGTCCAGTAATTCACTTTATTAGATAGAACAACATCATGAACGGCCTTGGCTTCTTCTTCAGTAAATAATGGCCAAGGGGAGAATGGGGTGTTTAGCATCTAAGTACTTACTCTATAGTAGAAGGAACCGAAACAAGCACGTCACATTTTGCAAATGTAAGTCCGATTTCATAATCAATTGATACATCGTCGCTCTGGCCTTTAATACACTGAAGCAACGCTTTAACTAAATTTGCTCCGGCCTCGTGTGAGAATGGATAACCACCGCCGAAACGAGGATTCATTTCTAAAAGATAAAACTCGCCATCTCGCTCGAGGAAGTCACAATCAAGGTTACCGATGTGACCCAAGGTATCACCTATTGCCTTAGCGTAAGCATACAATTTATCGGAATAAACGGTTAGCGCCTTGTCTGTTTCACCAGCCCTCATTGCGAGCTTTTTCTTTAACACAACACCTCGGTTGGCACCGCTAAGATCATTAAAAATATCAACCCCATACTCTGGTCCAGTGACGAACTCTTGGATGAGAACAATATCGCTATCCGTTGCTAGCTTTGATAAGAATGAATTCGCGAGAACACGCTGGCAAGTTGCAAAAGCGTCTTCAAGCTCTGCATCCGTATTTACAACATAAAGACCAATCGATGCCGAGCCCCATCGCGGCTTTACAATAAGCGGATACGTAATAGAACGAGTACGCAAAGCATCAAACGCTGTCTTCGTCGAAAGATAGGTTTTCGGTGCAGGTATTGAGATTGACTCGGCAAACTTACATGTTTCGAACTTATCTCCGCAGATGTTTATTGCTCTCTCATCGGATACAATCAGCTGTGTTCCAATTTCAGTAAATTTCGCCTTTGCCTTTGCTAACACAGGCAACTCGAGATCATTTAAAGAAATTATTGCATCAACACGCTCGCTTTTGCAAATCGCTAACAAAGATTCAATATAATTTGGTGCATCGACGGCTGGAACAAGATGATATGCGTCGCAGCCAGCGAGTGCTGGAGCAGAAGCTGTCATATCGGCACCAATAACCCGACCTCGCTCGCCCAGTTCTTTCTTGAAGTAATCAACTAAGTATTTTCTGCGCCCTGCGCATGTGAGAAGGATGTTCATATTCACTTTCTGAAAGCCGCCATATAAATGAGATCCTTTAATTTTCCTTTGTGACGTATATGCCGTTTAAATCGACCTTCTTCTTCGAATCCACACGATTCATAAAGCCCAAAAGCTCTATGGTTGTGCTCAAGAGTACTGAGGTAAATTTTTTGTAACCCTAATTCAATAAAGCCGAATTGCATAAGAAACTGAACAAGCCGCTTTCCAAATCCCTTACCCTGATACTCCCTATTCCCCAAAGTAATGTATAACTCAGCTTTATCGGCTTTCGAGTCGATATTTATGAATCCCCCAAATCCGATAGCAATAAAACTATCTTCCTTATGTACAAAAAAAGACAAATTACATTTAGTCGAATCAAGAATAGTTTTTGAAAACCATGCTTCCGTTGAGGCTAAACTTATAGGGGTCTCAAAAGTCAGTGTTTCGTTAATATCAGGGTCATTGATCCACCTTACTCGGTCAGTTAGATCATCTTTTTCTATACGTCGATAGTAAAGCTCATCAGTTATTTTTATCATCGTAGTCACCTAAGTTTTACTCGACTGCAAATTCAGTAACCCACCAGTGTGCCAAAAAACAACGCGCGAGCCGCCTTGTACTTGATGCTTTTTAAGGTAATCAACCATTCCAACAAAAGCTTTTCCAGAATAAACCGGATCTAACGGAAGCCCCGTGCTGCAAATCGCTTTTTGAATACGCTCAATAAGTACAGGTGAATACTTTGAATATCCACCACACACATAGTCATCAACAAACTCTATCGCTGGACATTGCTCTTTAGTGAGCCCAAATTCTTGCTGTATAAGCGGGTAATATACTTCTTCAACAGCTTCTGCACCGCGAGGATTTAAGCGAGCAATTGAAATACCAACGACTTTAGTACGCCATCCTCGTGCAACAACGCCGGCTTGAATCCCGGCATGAGTTGCTCCCGTACCAGATGCTAAAAAGATATAGTCTGGTTCTTCTGGAAGTTCATTTACGGCATTCATATAAGCCTTAGCGCCTTCGATGCTATGACCGCCGCCGGGAACGACTTCAACGCCTAGGCCTTTATTTAAATAATGGGACTTAATATTTGCGATCGTTTCTGCAATTTCTGTAGCAGCTACATAGCTTACTTGAGCACCAGAAGCCTCAATAAAGAATCTATTTCCATTGAGAAAATTACTGTCCTCGGGTGTTCCATGCAATACAAGGTGGCACTTATTTCCACGTTGTGCAGCCATGAGCGCACAGACACGTGCATGATTAGATTCAACACCACCATTGGTAATGATAACGTCGACTTTATTACCGAAATTTTCAAATATCGCCCTATTTTTTCTGACCTTATTACCCCCCAAAAAATCTGGCAATAAATCATCTCGTTTCACTGATAAACTAATACGTAACTCTTCTGAGATCATCGGTAAAGAATAATAAGGCGAATAGCTCATTTGAACTTTTTCCTTTCATCACTCAGTTTTCCAAACTTACTCGATGGTACTACGACGACATCTTTTGACCGGGTAACTTGAAGCACTGTTTTGAAAAGTATTTGAATATCTAACCAGAAAGTCCACTCCTTGACATACTTTACATCTAAAGCAAGGCGATCATCCCACAGAACGTGATTACGCCCTGATACTTGGGCTAATCCAGTTAACCCAGGTCGGACAGTGTGCCTAAGCTTTTCATCGTCAGTGTAATAGTCAAGATACTCAATCAAAAGTGGCCGAGGCCCTACAAATGACATATCACCCTTCAATATATTAATTAACTCGGGCAGCTCATCTAAGCTTGTTTTCCGTAGAAAACTACCGAAAGGAGTCAAGCGAATGCTATCGGGTAGAAGTTTACCTTCTGCATCGCGCTCATCTGTCATGGTTCGGAACTTCAGCATGTTGAATGTTTTCTCATTCAACCCTGGACGCACTTGTTGAAAAAATACAGGACTGCCCAATTTTAATCTTACAAATAACCCAACTAGTAATAATAATGGTAAAAGTAAAAGTAATGCTACCGCTGATGCTATGATATCGAATAGTCTTTTTATTAACACTTAAGAGGCCTTTCCTTGATGTCGCTTGCTACAATTAGCGAACCAGTAGATTAATATTAGCTTATGACAAGCGGCTGCTATCTTCGAATATGAAATTTCAAGGTCTTTATTATTTAATAAGGAAGTAAAGTACATCCTCCCGAAATCTTTTTATTCTATTGTCAAAGCCCATTAAAAAACTTTACCGTTAAGTAGTTACTGCACACCCATTGCTTTAAAAATAGCTTCATTAACCTTGTGGACATCATATTTTTCAACAGCTATTTCTCGTGAGCGCTTACCCATTGCTGTGATCAATTCTGGGTTATCAATAAATGCTTGCATAGCAGTTGCCAATGGTTCTACCGATTGAACAGGTACCAAATAGCCATTTTCACCTTCGATCACTGTTTCTCTGCACCCCGGGGCGTCAGTAGTAATAATCGCACGGCCCATAGCCATTGCTTCTAATACCGAGCGTGGTGTTCCTTCTCGGTAGCTCGGCAATACATAGACGTGACAGGCTTTAATGAATGAGCGTACATCTGTTTGGTGACCATGCCATTGTATGATTCCCTCATTGCACCACGCCTCAATTTCACTCTGTTTCAATGCATCAGGGTTGCTATCTAGCCCACCAACAATATGGAATGTTACCTCTGGGCATTGCTGTTTAATAAGCCGCGCAGCGTTTACGTATTCTCGTATTCCTTTATCGCCAAGTAATCTTGCAATAAGTAAGAATGATACTGGTTGACTAGGTAATGGGGAGTACGAGAATTCATCAACATTAATGCCACTACCGTTCACTATATGTACTGGCACATGTGCGGGTAATAAACCTAAGCGCTTAAAATCTTTTTTATCGTCTTTGTTTTGAAATAATATCAATTTCGTACGTCGCAATGCAGCAGCATAGAGCTTACGTGCAATATATTGAATGACTCGGCGCTTTCCAGAAGGCTCCCCGGTAAAGGCATACCCTAGGCCAGTAATAAGTGCCACCCTCATGGGCACTTTCGCCTTTGCTGCCGCAAAGGTTCCCCAAATTACTGGTTTGATGGTATATGCAATGAATAGGTCGGGCTTTATCGACTTAATTATCTTTATTAAATGAAACAAAGCCCCTAAATCATGCGACGGATTGAGTCCAGCTCGATTAAAAGGTGCATCATGACAGTGCACACCCCGCAATTTTAACCATTCACATGCTTCAGTATCGTTAGAAAGTTCTGGCGCACAAACATGAACTTGGTAACCGTTTGCGGCCAAATCTAGAATGAGCTGGCCTCTAAAATTCACTAACGAGCGTGACGCTGAGGCCAGAATAAAGGCCTTTTTTAACACTTAAAAAAGTCTCTATACCAAGCAACAAATTTATTAATTCCATCTTGTACCGATGTACTCGGCTTGTAGCCTAAGTCTTCAACCAAATCGGTAACATCTGCAAAGGTCGCAGGAACATCACCAGCCTGAAGCGGCATTAAGTTCTTCGGTATTTCTTTGCCCACCGCATTTTCAATAGCAGTAATGAAATCCATAAGCTTCACTGGGTTGTTGTTACCGATATTGTAGACTTTGTAAGGTGCTGACGAACGACTTGCATCGGCACCCTTTTCAATCCAATCCGTTGCTGGCTGTGCAGGGTTATCAATAACGCGAGTAATGCCTTCGACGATATCGTCAACATAAGTGAAATCTCGCAACATGTTACCGTTGTTAAACACATCGATGGTTCGCCCTTCTAGAGCGGCTTTGGTGAATAAAAACAGCGCCATATCTGGTCGACCCCACGGCCCATAGACGGTAAAGAACCGTAGGCCCGTGGTATGTATACCAAACAAATGCGAATAGGTATGTGCCATCAATTCATTCGATTTTTTACTCGCCGCATAAAGACTTATGGGGTGATCAACATTATGCGATGTTGAGAACGGCAATGTCTCGTTGAGGCCATAAACCGACGAACTCGAGGCATAACTGAGATTCTTGACACCAAAGTGACGACAAGCTTCCAAGATATTCAAGAAACCAACAATATTGGCGTCTATATAAGCTTGTGGATGCTCTAATGAATAACGTACGCCGGCTTGTGCGGCCAAGTTACAAACGGCATCAAACTGCTCTCGTTCAAATAGTGCGTCAAGCTCTGCTTTGTCTTCTAATTTGAGCTGCACAAAGCGATAATTCTCGTGTTTTGTCGACTGCACCATCTGACCGTACTGAACCTGATCGCTGTTAATACCAGTTTCAGCCAAACGGCCATGTTTTACACGAATATCGTAATAATCATTAATGCTATCAAGACCAACAACTTCATCGCCCCGAGCAAGTAACTTCTGTGCAAGATGGAAGCCGATAAAGCCGGCTGTGCCTGTTATGAGTATTTTCATTGTCTATCCGTTCCGATGACGAGCTTTCTTAATTTTATCAAAATGTTTAAATAATTAAGAACCAAAAATTTAAAAGGTTTGAACGCTACTCTTGAGGAATACATCTCTCATAGCCTGAAGCAACTAGCTTATCCCGTACTTCCGGCCAATTTGCAATTAGATCTGATACTGGTTCAGGGGTTTGTCGCTTGAGATACGTGATTGGTTTAGCATTAGGTAAACCAATAAAATCAAGTACCTTCTTATAACTATCGTTGAAGTCTCTCACTAGCTCTCCATAGGGAATGTTAAGTAATTGGTGCTGAGAAAAGAAATCATCTCGCCACGCCTCCCACTTTAATGTCTTTTCCATCCATTCTATTAACTCTTTCGCTTTGAGCTATATACGTATCATTTTCCCTCGCAATCATCCACGACAGAACACTTCTTAGCGTATCCTCGCTCTTTAAATGAACGACTCTTAAATTAGGAGTTTCTTTAAGCACCTTAAATAGCTTTTTGGGATCACCATGACGTGGATGATATTAAAAAACTTTGCATTCTGAAACTTTGATATATCGAGGCTGCTTGCCAAAAACCTCTTGATAACGCTTTTCAATTGTGTTGGCTCCAAGGTGACCAAAGCGTTCCCCTTCACTCGAACATTTTGGTGGCTAACCAAGCTAGAGGTCGATAAGTTTGAATCTGTTCGCGAGCGAGATAGCACTATAAATGGAGTGTAATTTTTTTACCAAATGGCTTTAGCAAATAATATTTCGCTAATCTCAAAACAACTTTAATTTCCATACCTAAACCTTTCGCTCCCTAATTCATAATTAAAGCGAACTTAATTCACTCCTTAAAAAACATATCGTACCAATTATACTTCTCACCTAAATACTTTGAGCCATTAATAGTGAAATGCCCGTTATCTCTGTAGAGTATCGTATTATTTTCGAATGGCAGACAAATTCCATCTTCTGGACAGACGGTTGGTATTAAATCTACAACTTTAACAGTTCCGGATTCTAATTTATCACTATTGCTTAAAACTAGATTCGATAAGAGAACCGAAAGGTTCTGATATTCACTGCTCACGGGAAATGAGCACGAAGTAATATCGCGGCCCAATCGTGACGCCTTGTCTAAGCAGCGACCAACATTAAACTCAGCTCGTGGGGGGGGGGAGACTATTGTTACAGCTA
>NZ_JANFPJ010000017.1:0-23625 GCF_032227045.1 Pseudidiomarina fusca | reverse complement strand
GAAATGAGCACGAAGTAATATCGCGGCCCAATCGTGACGCCTTGTCTAAGCAGCGACCAACATTAAACTCAGCTCGTGGGGGGGGGGAGACTATTGTTACAGCTACACCTAAAGCAATCAACTCTTCGACTGTTGAAGACAGAGCTGCCATCAGAATATCTGTCGAGCCATGTTGTTCTATTCCTATATAATCAACCAGAAAATTATGGTTTGATAAATACAAGAATGGGCTCGCTAAGACAACATGCCTTACAATGCTTTGATTCTCACGAATAAATTCCATAACGTTCTGATTATGCTTCAAACACGCCTCAAAATCATACTGACGTTCAGAGTTTCTCTGAATGGAAAGTTCGAGAGTTGGAGCACAAGAACTTTTAGTCATTTGCAACAGATTTACGTCGGGGTTGCTCGCTATAATTCCATCAATTAAATGCATGGCGTAGCTATCACCCCAAACTATGTTTACAAAATCACCGTCGCCTCGAGCACAATCACCATTCCAATTTTTTGGATCATCACACCTAGCTGATAAGCCTTTGTTTGGACTGAAATCGTTAATCTGTACAGATTGTTCAGAATGGCTTTTCTGCAGGTAAAGTAATGAAACACCTGATAATAAAAACGCCCATAAGAGAAGTATTACGAACAGTCCCTTGCTGGTCTTCGATTGAGAGAAACCATACCTTAGTGGTTTTTCAAAAAAGCGATAAGATAGCCACGCAAACAGAAAACTCGCAGCTAAACCAAGTAAAAGAGCGGTTTGGCTTGGATGTTTTAACGAGTCCGCTCTTATGAAAGCTAAAATAGGTTGGTGCCATAAATAAAGGCTATAACTCAGAATCCCTATAAAAACCATTGGCTTCAAACTCAATAAACGATAGACCAATGAACTTTCTCGGGTGAAAACAAGAATTAAAACAACCCCTAAACAGGGTAATATTGTGTACCAAGAAGGCCATGGGGTCGCAGGTGAAATAATCCAAAAGCTCAGAATTAATAATAGCAACCCTAAAAAAGAGAGACTATCAGAACTGGGCTTGCCAATTTTGTTGATAATAATGGCAGCTAGTGCTCCAACTAATATCTCCCAGACTCGAAAAGGGCTCAAGTAAAAAGCTGCATCTGGACTAATACCACCGGCCCATAAGGAGAGGAAAAAGCTGCTTAAAATTCCAATTAATATAATTCCTACTACGATAAATCGCGTTTTTTCTCGCCATAGTAACAACATCAATAGAGGAAAAACTAAATAATACTGCTCCTCTACGCCAAGACTCCAGGTGTGAAGAAGCGGTTTCTCGTCCGCTCCGCTGTCAAAATATCCACTATCGCGCCAAAAAGTAAAGTTAGAAACAAAAAAGATAGACGCCACAATACTCACTAAGTATTTATCGAAATCGGCCGACGATAGAAAGTAGAGACTAAATGGGATTGTTACAGTAATAACAAGAAGCAGAGCAGGTATGATACGTCTAATTCTTCGTTGATAAAAATCGACTAACGAAAATGACCCTTTGTTTATTTCCGAGAGTATTATCGAGGTAATAAGAAAACCTGAGATAACAAAAAATATATCAACACCAATGTATCCGCCATTAAACCAAGATACGCCTGCATGGAATAATAGCACTGGAATGACGGCTAAAGTCCTCAGTCCGTCAATGTCCGGGCGGTATTTCATAGATGACATTTATCTAGAGCTCCATTTCTGTTGTTCAGCTACCAATCATACCGGCTAAACGAGTCCATATTTTTCCAATGCGGGGTCAACTTGGCGGTACCTGTAATTAACCTCACCACGCGCTCTGAAGTATTTCTGATCTTGTACTCTTCAGGAATTTCACGCTCGGTACCTGAGAATACTTCTCGACTTGCTGTTGCAATGCGCACGCCTTCAATCAGGGTATCTTTGTCTAACCCTGTAAGCGCGATAGCTGCGGTGTCGAGTGCTTCCGGGCGCTCTATTGAGCGACGCAGGGTAACCGCTGGAAAATCGAGAATAGAGGATTCTTCACTAATGGTACCGCTATCTGAGATTGCACAAAAAGCTTCCATTTGTAGTTTGTTGTAATCAAAAAAGCCAAAAGGTTTTAGAAAACGAATATCGCCTGTAACTTTATCTAAGCCTAATTTTTCTAGGCGGTTACGAGTACGTGGATGCGTTGATACAACAACAGGGTAACCATACTCGTCGTAAAGTGCGTTGAGTGCTTCAACAACTTTTGCCAAGTTAGCTTTGCTGTCGACGTTTTCTTCGCGGTGAACGCTGACAATAAAGAATTTGCCGGCTTCAAGTTCTAACTGCTCGAGCACATTAGATTGTTGAATGGAGTCAAGCGAATGCTCAAGCACTTCACGCATGGGTGAACCCGTTAAATAAATGAATCGGTGCGATAGGCCTTCGCTAATTAAGTGCCTGCGTGCATGCTCGGTATACACCAAATTAAAGTCGGCTAAATGGTCAACTAGCTTACGGTTGATTTCTTCGGGCACGTTAGCATCAAAGCTGCGGTTACCTGCTTCCATATGGTACGTGGGTACTTTCATTCGTTTGGCCATGATGGTCGCGGTGGCACTGTTGGTATCCCCAAGTACCAGAACGGCATCAGGCTTCTCTTCTAAAATAACTTGCTCGGTTTTAATTAAAATCTCGCCAAGGCTACGTCCTAAACTTGAGGTATCTACATTTAAAAAATGGTCGGGTTGGCGAACGCCGAGTTCTTCAAAAAAAACGTCATTGAGTTCGTAATCGTAGTTTTGCCCTGTATGAACAATTTTGTGATCAACCACTTGGTCTAGCGCTGCCATAACCCGCGATAAACGGATGATTTCTGGGCGAGTGCCTAGGATAGTCATTACTTTTAACTTTTTCATGATGCGACTCTTATTTAAACGTTTATTCTGGTTTTACGACAGGGCAAGCAAAGGTATCTGGGTTTTCACGATCAAAGATTTCGTTCGCCCACAGCATAACGACCATTTCATCGCTACCCACGTTGGTAATGTCGTGGCTCCAGCCTGGTACTGTTTCTACTATTTCTGGTGTTTCGCCATCTGTGAATAACTCATAGAACTCACCGGTCACCATATGTTTGAATTTGAAGCAGGCTTTTCCTTTTATCACCAAAAACTTTTCTGTTTTGGTGTGGTGGTAATGTCCACCTCGGGTAATACCTGGGTGTGCGGTGAAATATGAAAATTGGCCGGCATCGGGCGTTTTTAACATTTCAACAAACACGCCTCGCTCGTCACCGTATTTAGGCACCGTATAGGTGAACTTATCAATGGGTAGATAACTCACATACGTTGAATAAAGCTTGCGAATAAAGCCTGTCCCAACGCGCTCAGAAATTAACGTCTGACGGCTTTCTTTGAAATAGTTCAGTTGCTTTGCAATTTGTCCGACGGTTTTGGTGTATACAGGGCCTGCTAGCGCAAAGCCTGAGGTTGGTGTCATTTCATTTGCTTGCAAAGCTATGAGTACTTCGTTAAGTCGAGCAAACATCATACTGACAACATCATCAACATAAACAAGCTGTACTTCAGCACCTTCGTTATGTATATCAATAGGGATGTCACGAATGATGTTATGGCAAAAAGTCGCTACCATGGAGTTATAGTTAGGCTTACACCATTTACCAAAAACGTTTGCTAACCGATAGATATAAACCGGATTTTCAGTGGTATCCGAAAGTTTTAATAGAATGTCTTCTGCAGCTTTCTTGCTTTGCCCGTAAGGATTATCACGTTCTGCTTGAATAGACGAACTATAAACAATAGGTATGAAGCGTTGCTGCGATTGCACCACATTAAATACAGCATTTGCTAATGCTTGGGTTAAATCAGTATTCCCTTGGATAAATTCATCGTTATGCTGCGGTCGGTTAATTCCAGCTAGGTGAATAATACCATCAACATTACTAACTAACTCCGGCAGCTCGCTCACGTGATTATCACGCGTGAAGGTCACCACCTCAATATCTGGCATCTCACTCAAATGCACGACAAAGTTTTTACCAACAAAGCCGCTAGCACCGGTTACCAATAACTTCATGGTTGGGTCCTTGTAACCTAATTAACCTTCAGGATGAATGTATTCGCCTGCTGCAAAAGCACGCATAAAGTCGAGTTTAAGCAAGAGTTGTTTCATCCCTGCTACATCTAAACGATCAGTGTTATGCGAATTATAATCTTCTACTTCGGCAATTTTGCTGTCGCCTTCTTCAACGAATTTTGCATAGTTCAGATCGCGTAAATCTGGCGGCACGCGATAGTAGTCACCCATATCTTCAGCACAGACCATCTCTTCACGCGATAATAAGGCTTCGTAGAGCTTCTCACCATGGCGGGTCCCCATGATTTGCATAGGGTGCTCTTGCTTGTTAATGAGCTCTAAAATGGCTTTTGCTAACACTTCAATGGTTGCAGCCGGTGCTTTTTGCACAAAGATATCGCCATTTTGGCCATGCTCAAATGCATACAAAACTAAATCGACTGCATCATCAAGCGTCATCATAAATCGGGTCATGCTAGGGTCTGTGATAGTAATGGGTTTACCAGCACGAATTTGGTCTACAAACAATGGTATAACCGATCCTCGCGATGCCAT
Source organism: Pseudidiomarina fusca (assembly GCF_032227045.1). Taxonomy (NCBI): domain Bacteria; kingdom Pseudomonadati; phylum Pseudomonadota; class Gammaproteobacteria; order Alteromonadales; family Idiomarinaceae; genus Pseudidiomarina; species Pseudidiomarina fusca. The sequence goes on along the minus strand of NZ_JANFPJ010000017.1, from coordinate 19,013 downwards.
CACGTTACCGTAGCGGGTACCGCAAATCACGGTTTTATTGGCATCCACGTTACGCGACTTAGCCACCATGACTTTTTCCATCATAGCTTTAGAAATACCCATTGCATTAATGGGGTACACAGCCTTGTCGGTACTTAAACAAACCACGCGCTTCACTTCGTTTTGAATAGCGGCTTCAAGCACGTTTTCTGTGCCTAACACGTTTGTTTTCACCGCTTCCATCGGGTGAAACTCACATGAGGGCACTTGTTTCAAAGCCGCAGCATGATAGATAAAATCGACACCGCGTGTAGCATTCAAAACACTTTGATAATCACGTACATCACCAATATAAAACTTTAGTTTGGGGTGATTATACGCCTTACGCATATCATCTTGCTTTTTCTCGTCACGGCTGAAAATACGGATTTCAGCAAGTTCGCTTTTTAAAAAGCGTTTTAAAACAGCATTACCAAATGAACCCGTACCACCAGTAATTAAAAGTGTTTTTCCTGCAAAAACAGACGTCATTTTCCTATCCTTTCGAATTTTTGAATTCTTTTTGTGCCCATTCAACATATTCAGGTAAACCCGCATCTATCGTTTTGCTTGGGTTATAACCAAATGATGACTGGGCAGCACTAATATTTGCTAAGCTGTGTAAAACATCACCCATTCGTGTAGGCCCAAACTCTATATTTACTGGCTTGGGTAAGTACTGATTAATTCGCTGGGCTAAGTCTAGAATCTCAATTTGTGTGCCGCTGGCTATATTGAATGCACCTGAGACGCCACGATTTCTTGCAGCCGCTATATTTGCCTGAACCACATCAGCAACATGTACAAAGTCGCGGGTTTGTTTGCCGTCGCCAAAAATAATAATAGGCTGCTCTTGTAACGCTCTAAATACAAAAATGGGGATAACATTTCCATATGCATCAAAACGTTGGTTCGGCCCGTACACATTAAAGTAACGAAGGCAAATTGCCTCAAAGCCATAGGTATTCGCAAACGCTAATGTTTGCTTTTCCGTATAAAGCTTCGACACACCGTACGGCGTTAAAGGCTCAATGGGGTGACCTTCATCAATAGGTATGGTTTTTAGTTCGCCATAGATACCCGCTGAAGATGAAGATACCACTTTCTCCACGCCAAGATCTCGAGCTGCTTCTAGCACGCGTAAGGTGCCATTTACATTAATATCACTATCTATTTCTGGATGATCAATTGAACGTTTGTTTCCTACTGATGCAGCTAAATGAAAAACAGTGTCGGCACCTTTCATAGCGGCTCGCACCGCGGCCTCATCTCGGATATCCCCCTGAACGAAGCGTATATCCTTTGCTTGAACGAGTTCCGCAATATTTTGTTCATGACCTGAACTAAGGTCGTCTAAAACCGTTACTTCGGCGCCTTGCTCAAGTAGGGTTTTTACAATATTTGAGCCGATAAAGCCGGCACCACCAGTTACTAACGCTTTCACTTTGTTATCCCTTTCTTCATTTAAATCATCATCTCGCAAAGCACTATTTGCGAATAAAACGTTTGATTAGCTGCCGTTCTTCACTATTTAGCAGCATACTGTAGGTCATGAATACATAAATAATCGTATAAATAATGACTGCAGTGGCGAAGCTAAGCCAAGTCAATGTGAATTTATCAACAACCCACAGCGCGAAACCGACAAGCACCATATTTACCGGCAATGTTGCACCGTAAACACCTGCCAAGTACCGAGCAAAACTTACCCCAACCTTGAGCTGCAACACGCTACCTAAGATGATATATCCAACCAGCAACGCGAATCCGGTACCAATAGCTGCGCCAACAACACCATAATGAGGTAAAAGTACGAGTGTAATAACAATGTTAACGATAGCCATAATGACTATGGTCATTGAGCGGTACCAATAAATTTCCTTTACCTGCAAAACAATATTCCGTGAATTACCAATCAACTCGAGCGAGAAAGGCAAGAGCACGAGCAGCAACACGTAGTAGGATTGTGCAAAATCATCATTTAGCCAAAGCGTTAAAAACTGTTGTCCAAATACGACAACGCCGCCAATCACCAAATAAATGAACAATGCCTGAATGCGAGAAATACGCACCATGAGTTGCAAAATTTTGTCGGCCGAGATACCGCTGTCAATACGCCGGATAATATCAGGAGTTAAAACGCGTGTGATTACTATGGTTAGCGACATAATGTATTTGTTAAACATCACACCAATGGCATAGATCGAAACAGCAGCCGCACCTACCATAGAACCAATTAATACATGATCAATTCGATGAAATAACTGCTCGAACATAGCGACGACAAAAATGGGAGCCCCGTATAAGAGTATACGTTTTAGTTCAGGCCATTCAGGTAAATGAATCTTCACCCGATATTCTAGTACCAGAGCTACATAACCAAGCCTAAACAGTGCCGTCACGACTTTAAACGCACACATGCTCCAAGCGATTTCAACTAGCCCATAGTCACTAATTAATAACAGCCAAATGACAACAATTGAAAGTAGCGACGTAACTATTTCGAGTGTACGGAGAAAAACAAATCGCTCTTCTGCATAGATAAGCGACGAAAATGGGTTGCTCGCGATCATAATGGCTGCACCAACACCAACAATCTTAAACATTTGCTCGAGTACAAGAATGTTATCCGCTGATAAACCTTGTGCAAATATACCGACAAAGGATTCAGTAAGTAACCACACCACCCCAATAATAAACATACCTACAAGCGCGTAGGTAAATAGCATGCGAGCTAAAAAAAGTTCCTTATCTTGTTTGTTGCCTCGATGTTTTACAAAAAAGCGCATGAGGCTGTCGTTCATGCCTAAATCGAGAATACTAATGTATGCAACAAAAGCCATCGCCAAACTGAGTATACCGTAGTTGTCAGTACCTAGTTTGTTAACAAGAAAAGGAGTAAAAACAAGGGCGGTAACAATACCCACAACAATCGCAACATAACCAAGTACTGCACCTTTAGCTTTTTGTGACATATGTTTTTAGGCTACCAAACTTTTATGAATTTGAGGTTACGACAGGCGTTGAATAAACTGTTTGAGTGGTTTGGCATAATGCGCCACATCAAAGTATTTACTTGCAAGAAGGTATGCTTGCTCTCTTTGCGCGTAATATTGGCTTTCACTTAACGACATAGCGTGCATTAGGCTTCCTTCAATATCTGCAACCTCAGTGCTCGGTATCACAATGCTAGTTTTTGCATGATGAAATTGCCCGAGATCGGAGGTTATATTTGTAATGACAGGGCAACCAAAGGCAACACTTTCGACGTATTTGGTTGGGAATCCAAAGGTGCTGACACGGTTTATTTCTCGAATAAAGATTGTGTAGTGCGCTTGTTCTAATAACTTAGTTACATCGGCATGAGGTATCTGCCCATGGCACACCAAGCCAGCAGTGGTCAATGTTTGTTGATCCCAAACGCCCGACTCTGGCGACTGCCCCATGTAATTAATGAACTCGACTTCATTCATACCAACAACATGCAACTCAAGCGCAGGTTGTCTTTTATCTAATCCATCAGAAATCTGCTGAGAATTAAGTTGCTTAACTGCCGTTGCTATTTTATCGAGCCTATCTTTTTTACCGGGTGTGCCTGCATAGACGAGTCGGATTGGACCATCACCTTTCACTAAGGCCACATTGTCTGAATCAAAAGGGCCCAGTGTTTCAGTTGTTGACTTGGGTAAAATGCTCAAAGTAGGCGGCACACGAACGGTCGGTACTTTCTTGCCATCGTAATAGTCTTGTAGTGCACGACTAATACAGATAACCCCGTCTGTTTTCGGAATTAAATACCGCATGGCGAACTCGGTATTCATCAGATATGGCGATGTAATAAAGCCTAACCAAGACTCCGCAGCATACCATTCGACAGCATCAAAAATTATCTTAATGCCGCGCTTTTTAGCCCAGCGAGTAAACGAAAGTAAGTACGGGCTATATCCACTATAGATAATGATTGCTTTTGGCCACTCGGACTGTTGCTCAAACCAACTTCGCGATCGTCGTCCCATCGTAAAATACCGAGCAAACCGTAGCCATTTTGGTAAATGCTCAGCCGATCGTTCATTCACCTGAACCGATTCAATACCTGGCTCTACTGCAACAGACTCGCCTTCTGCTCGATTCGCCGAAAGGTAACCTGAAACGACCGTAACTCTATACCCTGCATCACGCAGACTTTGCGACATACCTAAGACGCGTCGTGTTGCCGCGCCACCTTCAGGAAAATCAATCGGCCCTACATAAGCTATCCAGTCATTTGCAATAGGTTTGGGATGATTCATGTCGTGTTCCAACCTATTTGCTGACATCAAATAAATTGAAAAGACGCTGCATCTTTGCAGCATCATCAACAATGACTTGTGAGTAATCACTTTCCGCTAGGGCGTTCCTCAGCTTTGAGTCGATTAAAAGTCGTTCAATGGCTGCGCCTATTGCACCTTCTTCGTTCTCACAGATCAATCCCGTTTGTTCATGAATTAATTGCTCATGAATACCCGATACCTCTGCTGCGACCACCGCTTTCCCCAGTATTTTCGCTTCATTTACGATGCCGCACAAACCTTCATAATACGATACGACGGCGACAATATCGGCTGCTTTGTAGGCAGGAAAAGGGTTTTCTAAACGCCCTAACAAAATAAGATGTGAGGAAATATCAAGCGTTTGTATCAATCTCTGTAATTCTTCTCTATCGGGACCATCCCCAATAACAAACCAAGTAAAATTGAGCCCTTTGTTCTTCAAATACTGACACACTCGTGCCATACGATAGATGGCTTTAGACGTATCGCTAAGACGACATACAGTCAATATTTTTACAGAGTCGGCTACCTGCGCCATGCGGGGTGGTGCATTGCAAACGTCAGCTAAGGCTTTCATCTCGTCTGGAAACAATAAGTTATATACCACATGCGCTTTGTCGTTTATTGCAGGTACTGCTTCGACAAGTGAGTTCTTAGCGGTTTGTGAAACACAGATGAACAAGTCGATTTGGTGAGCGACTTTCGCGATATTCGCGGCAATCACCCCATTTTTATCGATACCTTTGAGGTCATTTCGAATCCATAAAACTTTCTTTGTAGCTCGAATATGGTTGCGAATAAATGCCGTTGACATTCCGGTTAGAAGAGCAACTGCTACATCATAGGTTTTCGTACGGTAACGTCGCTGTCGCGTAAACTGCGTCCACCTTTGTTGTATGTAAAACGTTAAATCTGAGAGGTTTGTCAACTTTGCAAGCATTCCTCGCGCTGAAAAAAAAGCATGCCCGGCCTGCTGATTACGGAGATACTTCACCTTCACAGCCTGCGGAATCAAATGCTCCATATTTCCGCCTGGGACGGTTAAAACGAGCGTGACATCCCACCCCTCAGCAATAAATGCTTGCATCATGCGTAACGACGATTTTTCAGCACCGCCGACGTTGAAGACTGGATAATGAAAGAGAATACTTGGCTTTCGGGAAGGCATTATGACCGTAGCCATTCAGTCTTAATGTAACGAGCAATTTTGTTTAGCGTTTTCCCGGAGTACTTGTCCGCCACGCATTTTGCTATATGGCGATTTAAAGGGGGAGTAACGAGGGAAAAAGGTTTCGGCGATTTTAAGTAGCTCATATTTATAGTGTCATTCTGGCCAGAATGAACACCGCTACCATCAAGCCCAATGTTAAATACGCGGTTGTCAGACGCATAAATCGTATAACGGTCGGTTAATAGCTGCCACACTCCAAATCGAATAGACCAAGAATCTATTTTCCCGTCAAGCTGCCGCTTTATCCGTGAAGTTCGGTCGCTACCGTTCTGGTTTAATTTTCTACGAAGTTTTCTGTCATTCCAAACACGTATTAAAGGGCTATCGTCCCAGCGAATGGTTTCCCAACGATCTTTCCAAGTCGCCCAACCTGTACTGCAGTTTCGTTGTATTTTATACACATCAAGGTGGTAATCTTCAGGCAATCGCTCAAGCGAAGAAAACGCAGAAATTGAACCTACCTCATTCACATCGGCATAAAACGTCAAACTTTCATTCATGAACGTTAAAAAATCTGGTGAGACCAACAGATCATCCTCTAGAACAATAACGCTATTATGCTCAATAAGTATTTCCGTTACGCCGTTAATAATGGAATTAGCTAGGCCTTTGTTATGGGGGGATTCGACCACCGAGACTGCTACAAATTTTTCACGCCATGTGCTATCACGCGCAACGTTCCGTACATGTGCTACTTTTTCAACTAATTTTGTGTTGTTTTTATCCTTTGGGCCATCACAGAAAATGAATAGCTTAGAACCACTCGCCTCAGGGCATTTCGCAAGTTCAGTTAAGGTTTGCCGAAGGTGCTCGCCGCGGTTATAAGCAAAGACTAAAATGGGTGCAAAGCTCATCAAACCGTTCCTTGTTCTTTCGCGATAGCCAAATAAGTATCGACGAGCGAGTTCACATTACGCTCCAGATTGTGGGTAACTAATGCGCGCTCACGTGCATATTTTGACAGGTGTAGCGCCAACTCATCGGAATCGAAAATACGCTTAATTTTTAGTGCCAGCATCGCTGAGTCATCAGCTCGATAAAACAAGGCCTCGTGCTCATCGCTTGCCATGGATGGGGTACCTCCTGCAAACGCCGTTACACAAGGCACGCCCATTATCATGGCTTCACCCAAGGTATTCGGGCTATTTTCAATGATCGAGCTCATAACATACGCATGAGATGTGGCTAATTGCTGAGCCATTTCTGCTTCTTGAAGCACACCTAAAAACTCGACATGCTCGCTTAAATGAAGTTGCTTAATTAATGCGTTTAAATAGGCACCATAACCAACCATTCGCTTCAGCTTGCTGCCTTTGGTTTGCGGATTCTCACCTGCTATACGCACGACAATATTTGGGTAATGCTGTTTTAACTGAGCCACGGCATGCAACAGAACATGCACCCCTTTTCTGGGTGAACCTGCATTACCCACAAACAAGGTATAGCGTTGGGTATTGTCAAGTTGCCAGCGGGTGTTGTAAAAAGTATCGCGCAAAATGCGGCTACAGGCGTGGTAGCTTGCTTGAGGGTTTATGGCATATGCCTGTGCTTTATCCCAATCGGTTCGACCCATGAGGTGAGTTGCTGTTTGCATAGCCGCAACTTCATGGTTAAGACGGCTATTAAAACGCCAGAACTTATTAACCATTAATGCTAGCGCCGTTAACGCAACATTAGGCCGAAGCGGGCTTAACATGGCAGCTAAAGGCAAACGCCCTAATTCATAGTTTTTGTAGCCATTAATGACGCCCTGCATGGATAACAAACGCGCGCCTTGCCATGTTTCTAAAAAGCGCCGTGTATAACGCATTTCGGCGCCTTCGCAATGCAAAATATCGGGGTTAAATTCATTCAATACGGTATCACACGTTTGTTGCTCGACATCGTATTGATCTCTCTTGCTTTGCGGCATCGCGTAGTAAGTTATATTACCCTTTTCTATAACCTGCAATTTTGCTATTGGGCACCGCATGGCTACCGCAATTTTAAACCGCGAGTTTTTTGCTAACTCGCGCGTCATTAGTGTCAGCCACCCGCCAAAGGGGCTTTGTGGTAACCCAAGCTCAGGGGCCACCGCTGGCAAAGGGATATTGGCTGTCCATAATATTTTAATCGGCTTACTCATGCTCGAACCACTAAATTATCCATAAATTGTTGAGTAACATCGCGCCATTTTTCGTAACAAAAAGGTTGTAGCTTACGACAGCGCTCGTGCATTTCCTTGCGCTCATTCGGAGTAAGTATCATGGCTTTCTCTAAGGCTTGATACATAGCTTGGTCAGTAAATTCAGGTGCCAGAAAACCGTTTACCCCATCATCTAAATAATCTGGAATATCACTGGTCGCATTGCTAATAACAGGAATACCTAACGAAGCAGCTTCTACAAACTTGGTCGAGAAACCGACATTGGCAACACGGTTGGGCTTACGGAAAAACACCGCAAAGTCACTCGCTTTTAATAATGCGATCGATTCAGTATGAAGTACACGCCCATGAAACTCTACAGCCGTTGAAAGGTGCTCAATAAGGTTTTGCTGATTTGGCACTTCAGCTAAGTATTGCTGCTGGGTTAGCCCCACAATATTGAGTTTAAATGTGTGCCCTTTCGTATACAACTCACCAAAGGCCTTTAGCATACTGGGTAGCCGATCTTTATGCATTCCTAGACCCGGGCTGCCGGAGTATGTGAAGGTCGTATATTTATTTTGCGGAATAGCCGCAAGCTGCCAGCGCTGCTCCGCAGGGTCGACAACAAAGGGCAATTTCAACACGTGTTGGCCGAGCAAAAAGCGCTCAAGAAAATACGATGCAACGATAACGTTACCCGCTTGCTTGGTTAAAAAACGCATTTTTATTTGTACGCCCACCAACCTAGATAGGTTTCGGAATATATTCTTGCCTTCCCAACCATACCACTCGGTACAATCAAGAATCGATGCAGCACCTAACTCTCGACACAACTGGTTGACCTTATGCGTACCACGGGCGGGATAATTGTAGGTCATAATCGCCTTCACAGACTCTCGACCAATAGACTCAACAAAAGCGCGTATTGGCGCTTCTGATGCCACGTATGAAGGGCCTCTATAGTCGAGAGTAGGTTTGGCGATGTTAATGCATTCAATCGGCTCTAAGCCACCCGATTGCCAGGTGAAGCTAGATAGTTCTGGGTTTGGCAATTTACCCAGAACATAAACTTTGTAACCCAGCTGTTGCAGGAGTCTGGCGTTGCCAAGGGCGCGAACCGCTGAGGCATTTCTATCTGGTAACTGGAAGCCACCGCATATAAGAATCTTTTTCTTCATTCAATATTTTTTATTCTAGGCATCGTATTATAAGTGAGAAGCGCTATAGATACTGGTAGGAAAAGAAATAGAGCCATTCCTTGGGAGGCCACGAAATTATTCATAAAGGTCACCGCAGCCATACACACTAAAGAAGCTAAAACTAAACCGTTTGTTCTCATTGATATTCCTAAATACCGAATCGGGATATAGATCATCAAATAAACAAAGATAACACCAAAGAAGATGCCCAATCGAGCAAAAGTGTCCAAAATTTCAGAATGCTTGCCAATATCACGGTTACTCCAAACCCCTAAAATAGGGTGTTCTAAGAAGATTTTCGCGCTTCTTTCCCATCGTACAATTCGATCGCTTGCTGTACCTTGCGCTTCACCCTGTTCTAGAGTTTCAAGTACATCTCGAATCTTAATAAAGTAATTAGTCCCTTGGGTCAATGGCTGAATGGCTGTTAGACTTGTCTGTAATACGGGTTTATAGCCAATCAGCAGAAGTGCTGCCAAGAAAGTAGCTAAAAGCGCTCTAGCAAGAGTTACCTTTGCAAGAATCACCAACGTTCCCAGCGTTGCAATCAGTGTTAACACGGCAATGGTAAAGCCTGAACTAAGAACCAAAGTAACGGCCAGCACAAGGTTCGCAGCTATCAATAGCTTTTGCCACCATTTTATGGTCATCTGATTACTGTACTTAAATAACATCACTAATGCAGGCACCATGATGACTGTGCTGTAAGCTAACCCGTAACCACCCACTCCTTCTTGTGCAATTTGCATTGCTGTATCACCGGAGCGAACGGCAAGTCGCATGGCATGGCCATTAACAAACCAGAGCGTATAAATGGTTTTTATGTAGGTGATGGGTAAGGTGAGCAACACCCACCAAAACACAGGGCGTAGTGATTCTACGTTATTTCGCCGACTTTCTATGACATATAAAAAATAAAAGGCAATAAATAACTGAAAGTTCTGAATCAGGCCCGCCCCACCGTACTGCAAGTAATCAATAACAGCGATGTAAACAATATATACTGTCGCAATCAGTGCGGGTACAGAAGGCCTTAATAACAGGTTATTGGGGCGTAATAACTCTAAAAAAAACCAACCTGCTACAGCCAGTAAAGCCAAAGCTCTGAAGAGAGTTCCGTAGGCCATAGCCGGCGATGTAACCCACAATGCAACATAGGCAATAGCAATATTCTGCAAAGAGCTGATAGTAACTCGCATTAGGTAGGGCTATAGCCTATTAACTGCGTTGTCAGTTGGCACAATATTCTTCAGGTCGTACACGATACCATCTTCGCCGACTAAACGGTTAAAACCAAGCCGAGCGGCGTGAACAAATTCACGATGAGCTACTGCTACAACTGCAGCATCGTAATCGGCGCTATCTGGCAGGCTTGGAAGCAGTTGCACACCTAGCTCATGCTGTGCTTCTTCGTTATCTGCCCAAGGGTCGTAAATATCGACTATTGCACCGTAAGATTGGAGCTCGTCAACTAAATCAATCACTTTTGTATTGCGAATATCTGGGCAGTTTTCTTTAAAGGTCACGCCAAGCATTAATATACGCCCGTTTCTTACCGACTTTTCGGCTAACAGCATTCTCTTCACAATATCGGCCGCAACGTACTTGCTCATATTGTCGTTTATGCGACGGCCCGCAAGAATCATCTCTGGATGAAACCCAATGGATTGCGCCTTATGGGTTAAATAATAGGGATCCACGCCGATACAATGGCCACCTACAAGGCCTGGCTTGAAGGGTAAGAAGTTCCATTTAGTCGCCGCTGCCGCTAATACTTCATGGGTGTTGATGCCCATCTGATTAAACAGCATGGCTAATTCATTGATCAGCGCGATATTCACGTCACGCTGGGTATTCTCAATCACTTTTGCCGCTTCTGCAACGCGGATGCTGCTCGCTTTATGAGTGCCTGCGGTAATGATGGAGGCATACAAACTATCCACAAAGTCAGCAACCGCTGGTGTTGAACCCGATGTTACTTTTAAAATAGTTGTTACTCGGTGTTCTTTATCGCCTGGGTTGATGCGCTCAGGGCTATAGCCGGCATAAAAATCCTGATTGAACGTTAACCCCGACACGCGCTCGAGTACGGGCACGCAATCTTCTTCGGTTGCACCAGGGTAAACTGTCGATTCATAAATAACGATATCGCCTTTCTTTAAGTACTTACCAATAGTTTCACTGGCTTTATACAGCGGGGTTAAGTCGGGCTGCTTGTGCTTATTAATTGGCGTTGGCACCGTGACAATGTAGACATTGGCCTCGGCTAAATCATCAAAGTTTGCGCTAAAGGTTATTTGTGTCGCCTCGGCAAGTTCTACGGCATCCACTTCTTGGGTACGATCATAGCCTTGCTTGAGTTCGTTAATCCTAGCCTGATTTATATCAAAACCAAGAGTTGGGTATTTCTTCGCAAACTCAACCGCTAGCGGTAAACCCACATAGCCAAGGCCAATAATCGCCAACTTTACATTAGACAACTGCATCTAAGACTTCTCCGACTTATAACTATATCCATATTGGTAGCCGTAGCTATACCCATAACCGTAATAGGCGCTTGCCTTACGTTCAACGCTATTTAGGATAATGCCTTTTACATCCACCCCGTTCTGCGCTAACCGCTGTACGGTTGTGGTTACTTCTTTTACTGGTGTTTCACCAAAACGAGCCACTAGTAAGGTGGTTCCTACGTATTGCCCTACAATAGCAGCATCAGTTACAGCCAAGACCGGTGGCGTATCTACAATCACATAATCATATTCATGTTGGCAAAGCTCAAGCAACGCTTGCATCCGATCATGCATTAATAATTCAGAAGGGTTCGGAGCTGCCTCGCCTCGCGGTAAAAAGAACAAATTATCTACGTGTAATTGTTTAATGACGTTCTTAAATTCGCCTATTTGCTTACCCTTATCTGCGAGGAAGTCAGACAAACCGTAATCATTACTTGTATTAAAAATGCTATGCATATAACCACGACGAATGTCGGCGTCGATAACTAGTACTTTTTTACCACTTTGCGCTAGTACTGCAGCAAGGTTGGCTGTCACGAAGGTTTTACCTACCGCGGGGCTTGGCCCCGTGATCATCAAGATATTATTCTTTGCCTCTAACATCGCAAAATGCAGGCTGGTTCGTAGACCTCGTAACGCTTCAATAGCCAAGTCGGTAGGGTCTTCCTTGGCCAGCAAAGGCATATGTAGTGTCTGACGATCTTTACTACGTGCAAATCGTTCAAGCTTTAGATTAAAACTTCTTTGTGCATCGGAGAGAGGGACGGATGCATACACATTTAACCCTTCTTCTTCTAACTGCTCAGGTCGCTCTATCCCTTTATTAAGAAGCGCCCGCACCAACACCCAAGTAATACTACCGAATGCACCAAGTAAGAATGCGACAGCAATAATAATAGATTTTTGCGGTGCTACTGGACCAAAGGTTGCTTGTGCCGCATCGAGTATACGTACGTTTCCAACAGTACTGGCTTTGGCGATATTAAGTTCCTGCATGCGATTAAGCAGTTGTAAATAGATTTGCTGAGATACTTCTACATCTCGCATCAGCCGTAAAATCTTCTGCTGTGTTTCTGGCAGACCTTGCACGCGCTCAGATAAGCTTTCTCGTTCTTCTAAGACACGAGTTTTCTGTTCAAGTAAGGCTTGGTAACTAGGATGTTCTTTAGTGAATAACCGCGAAATTTCACTCTCCTGAGCTTCTAGCTCATTCACCACTTTATCTAGCTCGACAATGCGTTCAAGCAAACTTTGGGTTTCCGTTTGAAGATCTATCGATTCGGCACTTATACGGTAGCTATTAAGAGCCGCTTCAGCACTGTCTAAAGTAGCCTTAACTTCTGGCATTTGCTCTTGCAAAAATTTCAAGCTGTTTTGTGCTTCGGCTGCGCTTCGACGAATATTCTGTAATTGATACTCTTCTATCACTGCGTTCAACGTACGTTCCGCGCTCTGCCGATCTGGATTCTGTAGTGACACTTCAAGAATGCCTGTCCGAGTACCCATTTCAATGACTCGTAAACTATTTGCTAGGCGATTAATCGCAGCAGCTGCTCGCGTTTTCACTACTTTAAATTCTTCGGTATTATTGGCTTCTAAGCTAGTGACATACACTTTGAAGCCATTTTGTTCGAGCAATTGGTTTGTTTTACCAGACACTAATAACTCATCAAATTGATAAATCTCAAAGCTATTCGCGCCGGTCACGACTAAATCGTAGGTTCCTGGTGATGGCGGATTAAACGTTTCAAACACGATGCTATCTGGTTTACCACTGCGACGCGCTAGCCATTCACCAATAAAAGGCATGTATTGAGGTTGAACGTTAATATTCAAACCTAATCTTTCAACTACTGGGCCTGCAACCATTCTCGATCTTAAAATAAAAGCTTCCGCCTCGGTTTCATTGGTTCCCCGAAACATCGCAGCCATATCTAAGCCAGGGATAGATGATTGCTTTTTCTCAACCTGAATTAATGCATCGGCACGATAAATTGGAGTAGATAAAGTCGCAACCAAATAACCAACGAGTGTGGAAATAACAATAGCAGCAATTAGTAGCTTCTTATTATCAATGATGATCCCAATAAAACGCCCAATATCAATGGCGTCATCTGTTACTTTGTTGATCGGTTGCGAGCTGGTTTTCGTCGTTGTCATTATTTGCCCTAGAACATCTTATTAATTAAGTTTATTTACCCAACTATCTACAGCTGCTTCCAGTAACTCGTAGACAAATATAAAGGCCTCATCGCTTTTACGGTAAGGATCGGGAATGTCTTTTGCTTCATGTTTGGCACCCAGCCAGTTACCTAGCAGTAGAGTTTTACCTCGTGCTTCTGGATACATGCGCGCTAGCTGCTCTCTGTGCCCTTGTTCCATGACTAACACTAAGTCTGCCCATTTAACCAAATCATTTGAAATCTGTGTTGCCACATGGTCTTCAATCATCAGGCCGTGCTGGGCAGCTATTGATTTAGCTTGCGCATCTATTCCGTTGCCAGCTAAGCCACTTTTTTCAGTAGCTAAGCCAGCTGAACGAACGTGTTTGTGTGGTAACCTAGCTCGTAGCATATGCTCTGCAGTGGGGCTACGGCAAATATTTCCTACACATACGACTAGAATTTTATCAAACATTTACCTTACCTATTAGCGAGTTAACTCACTATTAGCTCGACCAACCGAGTACAAGCCACTAACTGTAGGTAACAGTTGACTCAACACACGGTTCCAGCGTGCGACAGGAGCCGCTGTGACATAGACAATATCACGTTCTTGGAGTGTAAACTGTTCTGCCATGATTAAAGCAACTGCGTTTTTTGCGTTAAGTTGGTACACATCGGCAATCAAACCGCTATCGGCATCTGCTTGTCGGAGTACAAAGATACCTGAAGCATTAGCGCTTTGTTCATCAAAACCACCTGCTTCAGTGAGAGCTTCAGCGAGTGTCATGCCACGACGCCCCATCACAAAGCTTTGTGGGCGAACCACTTCACCAAGAACAAAGACTTTACTGTTTTCATTCCGCTCAACGTGCAACACATCATCCGTACGCAGTACTAGATTCTGAGAGGTATCGCCATAGCGATAGAGATCACGCAAGCTGAACACCATATCTCGACCATCTCGAGTTACGGTTACCCCTGCCCAATCAGCGCTGGCACTTAAGCCACCAACTCTGTTAATAGCCTCAAGCAGGGTTAAAGGTACATTGGTGATGGGCAGAGTTCCAGGATTACTCACTTCACCGGTGACATAAACTCGTTGCGAACGAAACGCAGCAATAGTGACATCTACTTGAGGATTTTCAATATATTTTGCTAATCGAGCCGAGATAATCTTTCGAATTTCTGGAATAGTCTTGCCGGCTACTTCAACACGACCAATGTAAGGGTAAAAAATAGTTCCATCATTATGAACCCAGTTTCCGGCTTCTTCTGCACTTCGGTTTGAGCCAGCTGGAATAGTAAGTTCTGGATGATTCCAAACAGTTATACTAAGTACATCACCCTTTCCGATCCTGTAGTCATAATTTTCTAGTTCAGCAGTCAATGAAGTATTAACTTCCACTGCTGGTTTCGTGGCATTCATCTCAGCTATTAACATTGGGGTGATAGCATACCGCCGAACAAGTTTATCTAAATCAGCTTCCTCAAAGGCCTCACTCACATACTCAGTGTTCGCATTTTCATAAAGTCCGTTAGGCACATCCGTTGGAATATGAGAACCAGGTACCATGGTACAGCCTGTGAGGGCAAGAGCTAAACCTGCCGTAAGCGTAAGAGTTGATTTGTTTATTATCATTGTGTACCCACCATGAGTTTTTAGTTCTAAATATTAGTACGTGTGCTTTGATGCACGAAAACCCGTGTTCTAATGCAGTCACTAACTCCGGCTAGGACGCTAAGGACAACCATTTATCTTACTCTCACTACCTGTATAAATGGGGGCGGCGCAACATTTGGCCACCGTCGCGCAGTATCGGAAGCCAGCCTAGGCTGCCGCGCGCTTTGGTGTTACGCACAAAGAATAAATCGAAGGGGATACTTAAGTAAAACCCTTTGGTAAAACTGCCTTCGCCATACTCTTCGTCACTAACGTTAGTAAAGGCGGCAAAGGCACCGGCTATGACGCCACTATCAAATTCGTGTTGTAGCTCTAAGTGCACGCCTTCGTCTTTGGCTAAGAAGCGTCCGGTCCTGGCAATCAAAGTGGTATTAGGTATATAGGGCGTATCCCAATACACCGAGACATGGCCGGTGAGTACGTCGTAATCATCAAAGCCAAGATCTTTATAAGGGTCGCGCTGCTTCACGTAGTTAACGTCAAAGCCAAAGGCCCAGTTGCTATTCGGTGCTTGCTTTAATACTTCAGCCCCTACCCCACCAAACATCCGCTCTAGGTAGCCGCCGTAGACTTGTCCATAGAGGTTACGGCCTAATTGCTCGGTGTAGCGGGCGCTTAAATGCTCTAGCCACACTTCTTGGTTGATGGCGTATTCACGGATACGAGTACGTACGCGCGGTAAAGTCGCGCCTTGGCTATCAAGTAAGTAATTAAACTTATCGTAGCTATTGGCTAAGTTAATGCCCATTTTACCGCTAAATAGCAGGGCATCATTAAACTGATAGTTAGCACTGGCTTTTAAGCTAAGTTGGTACAGGTAAAAAGACTCAGCGCCACCGAAGCTTTGGTCTAGGTCCGGCTCTATCGACCAACTAAATTTATCTTGCTTAAAGCTCACCTGCTGCTGTGTTGGCGTGGCACTGGTGGTTCTGATGGCGTTATCTGTATCAGCTAACATGCGCTCGCCACGATAAGCTGCTTTGTATGCCTCGGCATTAATTACATGAGTAGCCTTGCCAAGGTTGCCATCGTATTCTGTGATGCGATACTCAGTCAGGCTCTCCGGCATGCTATCGGCTAGGATACGTGCGGCACGGTCGACGGCTTCATCGGTATTACGAAAACGTGTTTGCGTGGCGATGAGTTCGATGCTGTTGGTTTTGTTTGTGGTGTTTGCGTTGGCGTTGACGTTAGCGCTTTCGTTATCGTGAGCACCTGTGCCTTCAGCTAGTTTCCAGCCTGACTCGGTAAGTAGATCGTTGGCAAGCTTCTGATAATCCACCTCATTGATACTCGCAGGAGTGGTGTTATCGCTCTTTGCGATGCGCTTGGCTGGCTCTACTTTATGCTGATAAGCTTTGTTAAAGTTGTAGTTAAAGGTCACGCCAAAGGTGACTGTATTGCCGCGCTCGTACCCTAGCTTAAAGCTGACAGTGTCGTTGTAAGCATAATGGGCGCCAAGGTTCCAAGGGGAATCAACGTCAATATCACGCCCAGCGTTATCCAGTTGATAGTCGTTTGGATCGTACTCCGCCATCAGGCTTAGGCCATCGATAGGCGTGTAGTACTGCACACCACCAAAAAGTGCAGCAGGGCCTCGGAACCATTTATCGACTTCAAATTTACCGCCAGAACCGCTCGTTCCTCTGGGGCGCTCACACATGCGGTCAGCTATCTCACAAAACGGGTTACTGATATTATCGCGCCGACCTAAGTAGCCCCAACCCATGCCTAGGCTAACATCAAAGCTGCCGAGCTCACTGGTGCTAAAGCGCTTGTTGGCAACTAGGTATTCACCAGCGAAGATCCCAGTACCGCCCACGTCTTGCAAGCCTAGCGCTAGTTGCGGCAGGTACTTGCCTTCTTGCGATAGCAAGACTTTGGCGTCAAAGCCTTTGTCTTTGAGGGTTTGGTCGCCACTAAAATTGGAATCGCCGCTGTACAGTTGATATCTGATATCAGTGTAACGAGCGGTCGCAGTTAGCCAAGGGAACAGCTGCAAGCTGACGGCGGTACGGCGATATTCATCGGCATCGCTGTAGTTAATGCTTAGCTCACCATACGGGTTCATCCGCGCGGTTGGCGTTTGTAGTAAGCCTACGCCACCAAAGTCACTTTGCGCTAACGGGCCGTCGATGATATCTGCTTGTGCTTGGGTAGCAGTAACTAACGAGGCTAACGCCAAAGTGATGGCAAGTGCGAGCTTGGCTGGCTTAGCGGGCTTAGTGCTTGGCATGAGCTAATTCTGTTGTGTCAGGCTGCGTGGTGGTTTTGGTGCTAGCTGTAGCACTGGCGGCCGCCCAATCCCAATGTTGTAAGAACATGGCCAGTTGATAATTCACGTCTCTGAAGCCTTTCGGTAAATCTTTATCGGCGATACTACGTAACACCAATGCGCCTGGCTGGTGGGCCAATGCCCGTTGCTCCGCTGTGCTGTTGTAGCTTTGTAGCGGCACCAAACTGATTTGGCCATGAGCATCGGTCACATACACCTGTTCATGATCGCTTAACTGGGTGGCCAAACCAACCTGCAGGCTGCTAGTTTGCGGGGCGGCGTTCAAACTTAGCTCGTAACTTGGAATCACGCTGTTACTGACAGCGGCATCGGCTAAGTTCAGCGCTTTGTTTGTTGCTTGGTTAATACGGGCATCACCTAGAGACCAGCCGTGAATGTAGGTAGCACGTAACGGCCAGCTCTGAAATGCTTGGGTTAGCTCAGCGGCTTGCGCAGCAAGTTCCGTTTCGCCATCGGCTTTGTAAGTTTGTTCTAACATACGTAAGCGAACCAACATACCAGCTTTACGACCAGAAAACCATTGGTCTAGCTTAGGGCTGTGTAAACGTGTTAGGGGTGCGTAAGGCACTTGCTCTAACCCTAACCGATGAAACTCAGTCACCACATCGTTGAGGCGCAGGCTGCGCGGGTTAGCTTGGCCTGGTTGATTCGGTTGATTTGGGATAGTCCCGAAGAACAGGCCGTTGAAGAGTTGGCTGGTTGTGCTGGCTTCTTGCTGCTGCGTTGTTGTCTGCTGCGTGACTTTGATGCGTAATTGACGGTATTGAGTGGGGTCGCTGCCGTCTTGCGTTTTGAGATCTTGAAAGCCTGACTGCGCAGGTAAGGCGCTGTAACCCCAGTTTTGGGTGGGACCGCCGACGCCATTAAACGGTTGTACTTCGGTCATCTCAAAATAGCCTAGCTCCGGGCCTAGCCATTGTTTGCTTTGTACGATACGACCACTCGCTAGATCACGGTAGAACTCGTTGGTGGCAATCGCCTGCGTGCTTGAGTTTTTGTTTTGGTCTGCTATTGGGTATAGCTGCTCTTCGGTGACTAGCACGTTCAAGGTGGTGCCGTTTGGCATTGCTAAAGATTGCTCACGCTGACTTTTCACCACGCGATAACTTTGGCGCACGGTGACAAAATGTGGCTTATGCTCGGTATGAAATGCCGAGGTTTGGCGCAAATCGTAGCTGAGTTGGGTACTTGCTTGCTTACTTATTTGCTTAGCATGGCTAGCTCGCATGCCGGAGCTTGGCTCCTGCGCAAGCCATAGGGCTTTCACCTTAGCATGCCTTAAATTCTCAAGGCTTTGGACCCGGCCTTGCACGATTTCAATGATTTCGTTGCTGGTGGTAAACCACTGCAGGCGCTGGGCATACACCGCATCGGGGCTGTGCCCTTGCACTAAGTTATCGGCCTCGCCTAGCACCACCAACGAGCGGGGAGAATCCCCAAGCTTCATGTAATTGGCAGCGTACGGCAAAGCT
>NZ_JANFPJ010000016.1:0-70931 GCF_032227045.1 Pseudidiomarina fusca | reverse complement strand
GGCACCAAATACGAATAACCCCTAGCAGCTATGCTAGGGGTTTTTCGTTGCGCGCTCGCAATCACAACTCATCAATAGTTCAACACCCGCCAACAGCCAGTAGCAATACCAGTAGCAGTAGCCAATAACTATAGCCAACAGCCAACAGCTAATAGCTAATAGCTAATACCCAATAGCTAAAATCCAATAACCATTATCGACTCTAATCTATTTGCCGTATAATTCCGTTTATGATGAATAAAATAGAACAAATTCAGTTACAACAGCTACACACCTTTCGCCTAAAGGCGATTGGGAACTGCTGCTATATTCTCGAGAACCGTGAACAAATAGCTGAGCTAGCAAGCTTAGAAGACTATCTAGTGCTGGGGGCTGGTAGCAATACGGTTTTTTGTGGCGATTTTGCGGGCACCCTAGTTAAGGTTGAATTGTCTGGTGTTGAATATACTGAACAAGATGATGCGTGGATAATTAAGGCTGCAGCAGGCACTCATTGGCATAGTTTGGTAGAAGCTACTTTAGCTAAGGGAATCTATGGGTTTGAAAACCTGGCCTTGATTCCAGGTACCGTAGGCGCAGCACCGGTGCAAAATATAGGGGCCTATGGTCGCGAAGTAGCCGATTTTATCGAGTCTGTCGAAGTGTGGGATCGTTATACTAAAGTCGTGACGCACTTAACTAAGTCAGACTGTTTATTTGCTTATAGAGAGAGTATATTTAAGCAAGAACCGAATCATTGGGTTATTCTTTCGGTCACTTTTAAGTTGCCCAAACAATGGCAGGCGATGGTGGACTATGGCGAGCTACGCGAGTTAGGTTGTGAGGCATCGGCTCAACAAATCTTTCAAAAGGTAGTGTCAGTGCGTCAACTTAAGCTTCCCGACCCAGCACAACAGCCTAACGCTGGTAGTTTCTTTAAGAATCCTGAAGTGGACTTACAGCAGATGGAGTGGTTGAGAGACAAGTTTCCTGGCATTCCTTGTTATCCAATAGCTGCAGATCGTTATAAAGTTGCAGCGGGTTGGATGATCGACCATTTGGGCTGGAAGGGACGAGCTATCGGTGGTGTCAGTGTCCATGACCGGCAGGCTCTAGTGTTGGTTAATACTAATCAAGCAACGGGTACTGATCTTATTGAGTTAGCAAGAACAATCAAATTAGCTGTAGTTACGACCTTTAAAGTGGAATTGGAGGCGGAAGTTCGTATTTATGCGAACGGAGCATTAGTTAGCATATGAGAAAAAAAACTCAGAATATTGCACGTGTCATCGAGATTCTGGCTGATGGTAACTTTCACTCTGGCGAAGTCTTGGGTGAAGAGTTAGGCGTTAGCCGCACAGCGGTTAGCCAATATATGAAAGAACTAGCAAAGTTCGGCTTAGACGTTTTTCGTGTTACTGGCAAAGGTTATCGTTTAGCGAAACCGCTTCAGCTGCTTGATCTAGACGCTATTAATCGCGCGTTAGCAAAAGGATCAGGTGCGGCTGCCCCAGTGGTTCACTTAGAGCGTGTCGTTAGTTCCACTAATGACCTACTTAAAGACCGGCTTACCGGTGTGATTGAAAGTGGTGCCACGGTTCTTGCAGAAGCACAGACACAGGGGCGTGGGCGCCGCGGAAAGGCGTGGTTATCGCCCTTTGGAAGTAATCTCTACATGAGTATGTATTGGCGCTTAGAACAGGGCATGGCGGCGGCTATGGGCTTAAGTATTGCTCTTGGCGCTGCGCTTGCGCAGTTGTTTGAGCAAGAAGGGATTTACGGTGTTGAGTTAAAGTGGCCAAATGACGTCTTAGTAGGTGGTAGAAAGATCGCCGGAATTCTTATTGAACTGGAAGGCCAAGCAGTTGGCCCAGCACATGCGATAGTGGGTATTGGTATTAATCTGCAAACACCTGATTGGTTCTTAAATGAAGTAGAACAACCTTGGACTGATGTTCAGCGACTTTTAAACAAGCCGATAAATCGAAACATGTGGGCTGCGAAGTTGGTGGCATGCTGTCATAAGACTATAAAAGAATACGAACAAACAGGACTCTCCCCATTTTTAAAACGCTGGCATAAATACGATCGGTTAGCTATGCAACCGGTAAAAATTATTATGGGTGACAAAGAGATTATGGGTATCGCCGAGGGCATTGATGAAAATGGTGCTTTATTACTTAAACGCGAAGGCAAATTAGAGCGTTATCACGCAGGTGAAGTGAGTTTAAGATATGGAATTTAAGTTATTAGTAGATGCGGGTAATACCCGTGTAAAAACTGCATTAATGGACGCAGAAGGGCATTTAGAACCTTTATTTAATGTAAGTTATAGTGATTTACCTAAACAGCAAATAGAGCATTCATTAAAAGGGATTTGGTTGGCTGAAGTGAGTGGTACTGAGCGGGCGCAACAAGTGGAAGCTTGGCTATCACAATTTGCAGCACCCATTACCACCATTCAGTCTGAACAGGCAGCGTTTGGAGTGGAAAACGCCTATGAGACGCCTCAGCACCTTGGCGTCGATCGTTGGTTAGCTTTGATTGGTGCTTATAATGAGGTTCCTAAGGCGACCTTAATTATTGATGCTGGAACAGCGATCACCGTAGATTGGTTGAATGCTGAAGGTAAGCACCTTGGTGGCTGGATTGTACCCGGTGTAGATTTAATGAAGCAGGCGGTAACAGCGCGTGCCCCGAAAGTGTTCTCGGATGCTGATACCGATTGGGGAAAAGCGCAGCAAGTGGGCCGCTCGACACCTGAGTGTTTAGCTAATGGCTGTGTGAATGCTTTTGTTGGGGTGATTAGACAGGCGCTAGCGGTTTCTGAGACTGAGCTTGATTGGTTTGATTTTCGTGTATTGTTTAGCGGAGGCTCAACCCCATTGCTACCGGCTGATTTAAAGCGTCGAGGCGAACTCAGAACTGAGTTAGTGCTTCAAGGGTTATCGTATTATGCTAAAACTAATTAGTGTGTTGTAGCGACTATAAGAACTTGGTGGCAGATAAAAAAAACAGCGTCTTGAAGACGCTGTTTTTGACTGGATTTAAGAAAGTTTGTCTCGAAAATCTTCGTAAGTGAATTTTCTAATGAGTTCAAACTCACCATTGCTACGAAGAATGCCTATGCTTGGATGCTCGACACCATTAAAGAAAGTTGTTTTAACCATGGTGTAATGCATCATATCTTCAAAAATGAGGCGGTCGCCAGGCTGCAATGGTTCAGCAAAGCTATAAGCACCGATAACATCGCCAGCAAGGCATGAATTGCCACCTAGTTTGTAGGTATAAGCTAATTTACCTGCTTCGTCAGCTCCAGTAACCATGGGGCGATAAGGCATTTCTAGCACATCTGGCATATGAGCTGTTGCAGAAATATCAAGAATAGCGATTTGCCCGTCATTCTCAACGATATCCACCACTTCAGCTACGAGTGGACCCGTACGCCAAGCTACGGCAGAACCGGGCTCAAGAATAACCTGAAGCTTATAGGTTTCTTGTAACCGTTTTAACTGCTTAATTAAATGCTCGACGTCGTACCCAGCACGAGTCATCAAGTGACCACCACCTAAATTAAGCCACTTCATCTGATGCAGTAAGTGACCAAACTTGCTCTCTACAGCAGCAAGAGTGCGCTCTAATGCAAAAGAATCACATTCGCATAAGTTATGTACGTGTAGCCCTTCAATACCACTTAAATCCGCACCTTCAAGATCACATAAACGAATCCCTAAGCGCGAGCCTGGAGCGCTCGGATCATAAAGTTCGGTTTCGGCTTCTTGATGTTCTGGGTTGATGCGCAAGCCAGCAGAGACGCCTGCAGCAAGTGTTTGCTCTTTATAGCGCTGCCACTGACTTAAGCTGTTAAAGGAGATGTGATGAACCAGAGGCAACAATGCATCAATATCAGCTGGTTTGTAAGCCGGAGCATAGGCATGCACCTCGCGTCCGAACTCTTCGGACGCTAAGCGTGCTTCCCAGACTGAACTGGCGGTGCAACCACGTAAATAATTACGCACTACTGGAAAGGTGCTCCACATAGAGAAGCCTTTTAAGGCCAAAATAATATGGGCACCACTTTCTTGCTGCACTCGTTGCATTAATTCTAAGTTACGCACTAACAACGCCTCGTCACAAACGTAACAAGGCGATGGAATAGCATTATCTAAGTATGGATTGGACATAGTCTTAGCGCTTAAAAGGTGATTCGCATTCAACCACTTGCCACGGTAAACCGTATTGGTTGAGGCGGTTCATAAATTCATCAGGATCAAATTGTTCCATGTTCCAAACGCCTGGCTTCAGCCAGTGACCTTGCAGCATCATAGACGCGGCAATCATCGCTGGTACCCCAGTGGTATAAGATACTGCTTGAGCACCAACTTCAGCATTACAAGCTGCGTGGTCGCAGTTATTGTAGATGAAGATAGTTTTTTCTTGACCATCTTTAATACCGGTTACGTAGGTACCGATACAAGTTAAGCCAGTGTAGCCTTCGGCCAGTGAACCAGGGTTAGGTAATACGGCTTTTAAGAATTCTAGTGGTACGATTTTTTGACCTTGGAATTCAATCGGTTGAATTGAGGTCATGCCAACATTTTCTAAGACCCGTAAATGAGTTAGATACTGGTCACCAAAAGTCATCCAGAAGCGCGCCCGTTTCAACGTCGGGAAGTGCTTAACCAAAGACTCTAACTCTTCATGGAAGAGTAGATAAGATGGACGTACGCCTACGTTTGGATAATCTAAATCTTCACGGACGCTAATTGGATCTGTTTCGTGCCATTCACCATTTTCCCAGAACTTACCACGCTGAGTAATTTCACGGATATTAATCTCAGGGTTAAAGTTGGTAGCAAAAGCTTGACCGTGGTCACCGCCGTTACAGTCAACGATGTCTAGGTAGTGAATTTCGTCAAAGTAGTGTTTAGCTGCATAGGCAGTAAAGACGTTAGTTACGCCTGGATCAAAGCCTGCGCCGAGCAACGCCATAATACCTTTTTCTTTGAACTTATCTTGGTAAGCCCACTGCCAAGAGTACTCAAATTTGGCTTCGTCTTTAGGCTCATAATTAGCCGTATCCAAATAATGAACGCCTGTTTCTAAGCAGGCATCCATGATTGGAAGGTCTTGATAAGGTAAGGCTACGTTAATAACCAAGCTTGGCTCAACTTGGCGGATAAGAGCAGCGACGTTATCGGCATTGTCAGCGTCAACTTGGTAAACACCAACGACACGGTCTTTACCCGCTTCTTGTTGAAGGGTTTCACATTTTGACAGGGTGCGGCTGGCCAAGTGAATTTCAGAAAAATACTCTGGCAGCATTGCGCATTTTTTTACTACCACACCGGCAACACCGCCGGCACCAATAATTAGAACTCTAGACATGAAAATAACCCTTATCCAGTGGGTGAATACAAAGGGAAAAAGATAGCATACTTTTACAAAAACAGCATCTGCTTGAAGCTTGAGTACGTAAAATTAGCGAGAAAGTTCTAGATATTCTCGAGCTAACGAGCGCAATTGATTTTGCATGGTTTGTTGGCTGCTGTAGCCGTACTTCTGGGTTAATTTAGCCAAATCTTCGTGGGCTTTCAGAATTTGACCTGGTAGGGTTAGGCCGGCTGCTTTCATTGAATATTTGATATCACAAACACTCCACGAAAACTGCGCTTCGGTAAAGGGTAAGTTACCAAAAGCAAACCCCGTTAGAATATCTCTTGCAATACGATAAATAGAGCTGTTGATGGTTACAGGACGACCCTGCCGCCATTCGAGTTCAGCGTTACTAAACGCATGCAGTTGAGCAATAAATAACGCGGCCGCAGGAGTTAATCCAGTTGCTACCAAGGCATTAGGATAGCCACTGGCCATATTTAGCTTGCGCCCTAAACGGATTAACTCAAACGGGCTACTACGCCAAAAATCTAACACTTTAGGGCTAGCGCCAAAGCTTGAACCTAATGCATCGATGCCGGCTTGTTGCGCCATATCCTGCAGCTTATCTAACAATTGACGTCCGATTCGCTGCCGTCGATAGGCCTTTACTACGGCAATTCTAGTAACCCGCCACCAACGCCAATCCAAACACTCTCCTTGCTGTAAGTAGAAAGCTACAGCTTGAGGCAAAATATTCCCGTGAAGACGGCGCCGTCCGGTTTGAATATCTAGTTGCAATCTGGCTGGCAGTGGACCTTCTTCACTGTACCAAACAACGCCGACGATGTGTCCTTGAACACGCGCCACTAACAGGTGTTGTTGGGCGTCATCAAGCAAGAGTTTTAAATCGTTAGGACTACTTTGATAGTGAGCTTCTAGCAACAGGCTGATGACTTCGCTCAGTTGGTGTTCAGTTAATTGGCGGGCGTTAATAGCCTCAATCTCTACTTGGCTGCTGGTTAGTACCTTGGTGAACTCACTACTGGGTTGGTTTCTGAGTAACAGAGCTTCGTTGAGCCAAGGTTCGCAGGTATCGGCTGGGGCCCAGCGCACAGGGGTAGATAACTGGTGTTGTTTACACATCTTGCGCACTTGTAACCAGTCTACAAAACGAACAGCAAAGCCGCGCCCACACCCTTCATAACCCTCTACTGTGGTCGCAATAGCCCACACGGTAAAGCGCTCGCTAAGCTGCTTGAGTATATGAATTGGGATAGCTGCTGCTTCATCAATAATAAGGCGTACACTTTGATTGGGGTACTCGCTCAACAATCTATCCCAGGCAACAAATCGGACTGAGTCAGCGGCGTGCATTAACAGGGTTGCTACTGAGTTGGGTTTTGGCCCAGTGACAACTAATTCGCGCCCCCGATAACTGCGTATCCAAGCTTGGGCCGCTAAGCCTAAAGTGGTGCTTTTACCGCGACCACGGTCCGCCATGAGTAGATGACAGGTGCCGGGTAGATCCACCATTTGCTGCACGATAAGTTGCTGCTCGCGGGTGGGAAAAGCAAGCGGTGGGGCGGGCTCTAGTGAATGCGAAAGCTGCTCAGTTAAAAGTTGCCGAAAGCTTGTGCTTGGATGCATCACGCTGACGTGGTGAAACTTGTGACTGGTGTTGATTAAGCGTTGCCGAAAGGGACTGTCTTGCGGTGGAAGTAGAACAAAAGCAACTCCGCCGCCACTGAGTGTGCCTAGCAATGCTGCTAGCGCATCAGCATGAATAGTGGTCGTGAAATCTAGTAACAAGAAATGATGCGTGTTGCCAAGATAGTCGCGATATCTATGCATGGCGCTAGCGTCGTCATGTTTATCAGAAATATGAACGATATCTTTGATATGGGAAAGTGCTGCCCGACGATGAGCTTGCAGCCAGGGGGTGGGACCATCAAATAAAAAAACTGCCCGCACCTGGGCAGTTTTTATCGCTTTTAAATACTTCTTCAGCATGAGTCGCTCAATCAGTTGCTAAGTTGCTTCTTAGACTAATGACATTCCAAAGAACTTAGTTAGTACAGTGTTAGCAAAAACCAAAGCTAAAATAACTGGAATAAAGGTTCCTATTGAGAAGTTAATATAACGGGCAAACCACGAGTTTGTATAGTCAGAATTACCTTCACTTAACTCGGCTGTGAGCTGACTACGACGCCAACGATAACGGACAAAGAGGCATAGAAGTAGGCCGTTTAGAGGTAAAATGGTGTCATAAAAAACGTCATAAATAACATCAAACACAGATTTGCTGCTGCCAGCATAAGAGGTAAATTCAGTAAAGATCGGAATCAGCCCGAAGGATGTGGCCGCAACTACAGTCAGCAAAGTCAGTAATGAAGCCATTATAGCAAGCGCACGCTTACGACTCATCTGCCGCTTCTCCATAAGTGACGAGGTTGGCACTTCAATAATCGAGACTAATGAGGTGATTGCCGCCACAAAGGCTAATAAAAAGAAGACGCTGGCAGCAATGCTGGCGGCAACGTAACCAATTGATACAGAGAGTTCTAGGAAGATTTTAGGGAAAAACGAAAAAATCATACTGACCGATGACTCGCTGAGTGACTCAGGGTTAGTCTCTGGATAAATCGCGAAAATTGCCGGCAAGGTCATTAGGCCTGCGGTAAAAGCCACGGCGGTGTCAGTTAAAGCAACCAATTTGCCGGAAGTGACTATGTCGTCACTGCGACGGAAATAAGAGCCGTAAGTGATTAGAATGCCCATCCCCAGCGATAGTGAAAAGAACGCTTGGGCCAACGCGCCATTGATGACACTGCCCGTGATTTTTGAGAAATCAGGAACCAAATAGAATTTTAACCCAGCCACGGCATTATCCAAACTAAGCACAAAGCCAACCAGTAGCAGCAGCATAATGAAGAGTGCGGGCATTAGGATTTTTGAGGCGCGCTCAATGCCTTGTCGAACACCTCCAACGAGTATCACGTTGACAACGAGGGTAACTGCAATGAGGTACCAGATAAAATTGTAGTTTTTGATGAAATCAGAGAAATAGCCATCAGCTGAAATAGTGGCAAGATTGCCGGTAACGCTTTGAAACAGGTAGCCAAAAATCCAAACCGTGATAACCATGTAGAAAGTGGCGATCATAAAGGGCGTAATGGTTGCCAGCCAGCCGGCCAAACGCCAGCGTTTTAACCCTGCGCCTAATTCTGAGTAGGCTTTATAGGGACTATGTTGAGCGCGTCGCCCCAAGCCCATCTCGGCCAGCATTAGCGGTAAACAAATAAAGACCACAAAAGCGGCATAAATAATCAAAAACGCGCCGCCACCATTTTTGGTCGCCGCAACAGGAAAACCGACTAAATTACCAATACCGACGGCAGATCCTGCCGCAGCTAAAATGAAACCTAATTTTGAGCTGAAATGCTCGCGAGATGTTGCCATAGTTCAGCGCCTTTGCTTATCGTTGTTATATTATAGCTAAACGACTAATGCTAACTGATGCGATGAACCGCAGCAAGCCGACCAGCAGCAGCGCTACTGATCGGTGGCAATAATTTGAAGGGTTAGTAAAGCATACTGTACAAACGCCGGCGATATTGCGCAGCCAGAGGATCGCCATTAGGCAAGCTATTGAGCATATCTAACGCTTGCTGTTTAGCATTAGCGAAGTGCAAATCAGCAATTAACACAGCAAAGACATTGTCTAATGCTTCTTCAATACGCTGTGCGGCAAATAACTTGGCAGCAAATTCTAAGCGGAGCTGATGGTTGTCAGGTTGTTGCTGCAGTTGTTGGTCTAGTTCTCGTAGTTCAGGCGAATCGGCTGCTTGCTCGGCTAGGTGTAACTTCGCTTGAATGCTCTGGTAATAGTGATTTTGATCCGCTAACTTAATTTGACTCAAGAGCTCTTTGGTGTGCTCGATTCGACCTAATTCACAAGCCGCATCGGCAACAATTAATTTAGCATCAATATTGTTCGGATTCAGATCAAGCGCTTGCTTCGCTAAGGTGAATGCTTGGCTATAATCCTGCTCGACTACAGCTTGTTGGGCCTGGGCAAATAGTTCGTCGTCAATACTTGGTATGTGCTGGGTAATACGATTGCGAATAGCAGCTTCGCTCTCTACACCGGCAAAACCGTCGATGGCTTGGCCGTCTTTGAAAAATGCTACGGTCGGCAAACTACGAATACCAAATTGTGCGGCTAGATGCTGTTGCTCGTCGCAATTAATTTTGGCCAAAATAACTTGATTTGCATATTCGGCTGCAAGTTTTTCAAGGATTGGCATCAGTTGCTTGCAAGGCTCACACCAATCGGCCCAGAAATCGACAATAACCAATTTCTGTTCCGAGCCTTGTAAAATAACTTGCTGAAAATTCTCAGCGGTAACCTGGATAATATTATTGGAGTGCACTAGAAACCTCTTTCATACGGACTCGTGTTATCTGTTGAGGCGGCTGCGCTAGTTAGGATAGCCAGCGCAGTAATTTTTGTTTAAACGACGTGTAGGGCGGATATCTGAAACTTGGGTCTGACCAAAATGGTCGAGTCATCACTGCTTTCATATGACTAAAAGTAGTGAACCCAAATTTACCATGATAACGGCCCATACCGCTTGGTCCCACACCACCAAATGGCAGCTCAGGATTAAGCATAAACATAAGCGTGTCGTTATTACACTGGTTGCCGGCATGCGTATGTTCAGTAAGGTGTTGTAGCTGCCGTGCTGATTTACTGAAGCCATAAAGGGCTAATGGCTTGTCGCGCTGGCGAATAAACTGCTCAGCTTCAGCTAAATTTTTGACGCCGATAATGGGTAAAATAGGGCCAAAGATCTCTTCCTGCATCAACGGCGTGTTGACATCCGTGACTTCAACCAAGGTTGGTTGAATATAACGTTCAGCAACATCGACTTCGCCGCCGAAAAGGATATTGGCTGCTACTGGCTCTAGATAACCAGCGAGTCGGCGACAATGTTCACTGTTTACTATCCGACCATAATCTTCAGCTTGATCAATGGCTTCGCCAAAGAAGGCTTGAATAGCATCAATCAGATGTTTGACCAGAGCATCTTTGACGGTTTCGTCGACCAAAATATAATCAGGAGCGATACAGGTCTGTCCGGCGTTAATCCATTTGCCCCAAGCGATACGCTTAGCAGCAACAGCTAAATCAGCATCAGCCAAGACCACCGCTGGGCTTTTTCCGCCGAGCTCTAAGGTTACAGGGGTTAAATATTCTGCTGCGGCCCGCATCACAATACGGCCCACGCGGCCACCACCGGTATAAAAAATATGGTCCCACTGTAGCGCCAACAAATGTTGGGCGGTATCAGCTCCGCCGGTGACAATTTGTATGGCATCTGCGGCCAAATAATCAAGAAGCAAACGCTCTAATAACGCAGCTGTTTGTGGCGCTAATTCTGACGGCTTTACTAACGCACAATTACCGGCGGCAAGAGCTGCAACTAAGGGGCTTAGTAACAACTGCAAAGGGTAATTCCACGCACCAATAATTAATACCACGCCCAAGGGCTCAGGTTGCAGCTTGCTGCGCCCTGGCCAAGCTAACAGCGGTTGCGACACCTTGGTTGGTTTGATCCATTTGGCTAAGTTCTTACACGTGTGGCGGATATCACTATGGAGAAAACCTAGCTCTGTTAACCAGCCTTCGGCGTGAGATTTACCCAAGTCTTTTTGTAGGGCTTGGAGCAACTCAGCTTCGTGCTCGCTAAGCATGGCGTCTAATTGTTTAAGTTGTTGCAGGCGCCAAGCTAGCGGCCGAGTTAGGCCGCTGTTGTAGGTCGCACGCAAGCGTGTTAGCTTTTCAGCAAATGGATTCGTAGCCGCAGGTTCAGCTGAACTTTGTGAAGTATTCATTTAATACCGCCTAACGTTATCGTTTTGGTCTCTTGATATTCGGCTAGGCCGTAGCGCGAGCCTTCACGCCCAATACCCGACTCTTTGACACCACCAAAGGCATTATAGGCATGGGAAATCGCCCCTGCATTAACCCCTAACATGCCGCATTCAAGTTGCTCACTAACGCGGATGATGCGTGCATAATCACTCGCACAAAAATACCCAGCGAGACCAAATGGTGTGTCATTAGCTAGTCTAATGCCTTCATTTTCATCGGTAAAAGATTGAATGGCAATGACAGGGCCAAAAATTTCTTCTTGGCTAATGGCCATCATCGACGTCACACCGCTAAGTACCGTGGGCGCAAAAAATAGTGGCCCCAAGTTGTCCAATACCTTGCCTCCGGTAAGTAGCTTTGCTCCGGCCGCAGTAGCATCATTGAGTAATTTTTGTACTTTATCTATCGCTGCTTGATTAATGAGAGGACCATAATCGATGTCAGCTTGGTCGCCAGGGCCTACTTTTAATTGGCTTACAGCCTGCTGTAATTTCTCAGTGAACTTGGGCAATACAGCATCCTGCACCAGCACACGGTTAGCACTAATACAGGTTTGTCCGGCGTTTCGAAATTTACAAGCCAGTAATTGAGTTACGGCAAGATCTA
This sequence comes from Pseudidiomarina fusca, assembly GCF_032227045.1. NCBI lineage: Bacteria > Pseudomonadati > Pseudomonadota > Gammaproteobacteria > Alteromonadales > Idiomarinaceae > Pseudidiomarina > Pseudidiomarina fusca. The sequence goes on along the minus strand of NZ_JANFPJ010000016.1, from coordinate 59,029 downwards.
AATCAGCATCATCAAACACAATAAAGGGAGCATTTCCGCCAAGCTCTAATGATACCTTTTTGACACTTTCGGCCGCTTGCTGCATAAGTAGCTTACCGACGTTGGTCGAGCCAGTGAAGGAAAGCTTGCGCACTAACGGATGGCTCGTAAGAACTTGTCCTACTTCTTTTGCTTGGCTGCTTGGTACAATATTCAAAACGCCATCAGGAATTCCTACTTCGCTTGCTAGTTGTGCCAAGGCCAGCGCAGATAGAGGCGTTAATTGTGGCGGCTTAACTACCATAGTACAGCCCGCGGCTAAAGCTGGTGCAACTTTACGGGTAATCATGGCGTTTGGAAAATTCCATGGGGTAATGGCAGCACACACGCCAACCCCTTGTTTAATTATCCAAGCTCGTTGGCCAGAACTCTGTGTGGGTAACACATCGCCGTAACTGCGTTCAGCTTCACCGGCAAACCATGCTACAAAGCTGGCACCGTATTCTATTTCTCCAGCGGCTTCAGCAATCGGCTTGCCTTGTTCGGCACTCATCAGTTCAGCTAACGCTTGCTTATTATCTAGCATGGCTTGATACCAACGCAGCAGTAATTCAGCTCGTTGCTTAGGGGTTTTTGCACGCCAGCTAGGGAGAGCTTTATGCGCAGCATCTATGGCACGTTCAGTGAGCGTCGCATCGCCATCCGCCACGTCAGCAAGCACCGCGCCGGTGGCAGGGTTAAGCACTTGAAAGCGTTGTTCCAACGGAATCCAATGTCCATCAACATAAGCATTGGTTTGTAATAGCGAACGCATGCTGTGATGAGAATTATGATTAGCCATATCTCCTCCTAGTTTGTTGGCGACGTCTTAGATAAGAATACTAAGACGAATGACGAGTATCATGGTTATACGCTGATACTGCAATGATAGTTTTGCTTGCCTATTTTAACATTTAGCGTATAATCCACGCCCTCAGGGTCATTACCGCTATTGATGGGAGCGGCTTTACCCCTGATTCGCTGGGGTAAACAGCGCCTAATTCCTGCCAGAGTGTTCATCGTGTTCTGTAGCCGGGCGTATCTTCCCCCCTAAATAAGCTTTACAGAATATGTGAGAAAAATATGTCTGAAGTAATGACTGGCCAATCGTTCGCCGATTTGACCCTGCCTGCTGCTGTGCTTAAGCAGCTAGAAAAAATGAATTTTACCACTCCAACCCCAATTCAAATCCAAGCTATTCCGGCCTTAATGGCTGGCGCTAATGTGCTGGGTGAAGCGCAAACCGGTACGGGTAAAACAGCCGCTTTTGGTTTGCCAGGTTTAAGTTTGGTGGATGCTAAACTTCGCGCTACCCAAATGCTGGTAGTTGCACCAACTCGCGAATTAGCCATGCAAGTAGCTGAAGCAGTAGCTGAGTTCGGCCAACAAATTCGTGGCCTTGAAGTTGCTACTGTTTACGGTGGTTCAGCATTCGGTCCGCAAATTAAAGCCCTTCGTGGTGGTGCCCAAGTCGTTGTGGGTACTCCAGGTCGCTTATTAGACTTGCTGAAAAAAGGCGTCTTAAATTTATCAGCTCTGCGTTTGGCAGTGCTAGATGAAGCCGATGAAATGTTAAACATGGGCTTTATTGAAGATATCGAAACTATTATGGCTGCAGTACCAAACACGTCACAACGTGCCTTGTTCTCTGCAACTATGCCACCTGCGATTCGTAAATTGGCTAAAACCTTCTTAGTTAACGAAGCAGGTGAGCAGCCGCTAAACATTCAAATTGCTGCGCAAGAAAAAGCTAAAGCAACCATTCGCCAACGTGCTTGGCAAGTGCGTGGCTTGAGCAAGATGCAAGCATTAACTCGCCTGTTAGAAACCTTAGAGTATCAACGTGTGCTGATCTTTGTGCGGACTCGTTCAGATACCATGGAAGTAACCGAGCAACTGCAAGCTTCAGGCTTTAAAGCATCACCTTTAAGTGGTGACTTGAACCAAGCTCAACGTGAGCAGACCGTAAGCCAATTACGCAGTGGCCGGATTGAAATCTTAGTAGCAACCGATGTTGTTGCACGTGGTCTTGATGTACCAGAAATCACCCACGTGGTGAACTACGATCTACCGGGTGACACTGAGTCTTATGTGCACCGGATTGGTCGTACTGGCCGAGCGGGTCGTAGTGGTGAGGCGATTTTGTTCTATCGTGCAAAAGAGCGTCACTTGTTACGCCATTACGAGCGTTTAACTAACGGTACAATCGAGTATTTTGAAGTACCAAATGCACAAGAATTAAGCTTGCACCGTCAAACTAAGTTGCAAGAGCAAATCATGCACACAGTAGCCCAAGGTAAGCTCGACGAAATGACAGCTATTGTAGAAAAAATGCAAGCTGACACTGAGTTAACAGCACTGCAGATTGCTACCGCGTTACTGGCACAGCATAACCAGCAACGTCCGCTACTTGTTGCTGAAGACCCAGCACCACGTAAATTTGCGGAACGTGCGGAGCGAGCTGATCGTAACCCGCGTGAGCGTCGTGACCGTAACGAGCGTAGCGAGCGTCCAGAACGCGGTCCACGTGACCGTCGTGATGCAAACATTGAGTTTGATACCTACCGCATTCAAGTAGGTCGAGACCATGGTGCTCGTCCACAAGATATCGTTGGTGCTATCGCTAACGAAGGTGAAATTGACAGCCGCTACATTGGTCAAATTCAATTGTTTGAAGGCCACAGCTTGGTTGAATTACCAAAAGGCTTGCCAACTGCGGTCGTTCGCATTCTGCAACGTGCCCGTGTACGTCAGCAGCAAATGGCCATTGAACTAGCACCAGGTGAGATTATTACTCGTAGTAAGCCACCGCGTGGTGATCGTCCGCGTGGCGAACGCCCACCATTCAAAGGCGCTCCGCGCGCTCGCGGTGCTCGTACAGAGCGTGGTGGTGAGCGTGGCTCAGAACAGCGTCGTAGCCGTCGCCCACAATAAACGTTAGAGATTTATATTAATCAGCCGGGTGGTCTACCAAGATCATCCGGCTTTTTTTATAGCCCCAACTTTCAGCTTGCTCAAGAACCTCGTCTATCAGGTTATCAGGTACTTGGGGTTGGCGCGATAGCAACCAAAAATAGTCATGGCTATCACTGGTGATGACAGCGTGTAAATAATTGCCATCGGCATCGGTATCTAACCTGCTGATGTAATATCCCCCGGCAAAAGGCCAGAAGAATGTGACTTTATACATCGCTGGAGCAACGGGTTCAGCATGGCCAATGGCTGTTTGCCATTCACCATCTGCAGTATGATAGCCGCGATTGGTTACCTCTAAGCTGCCATCAGCGTTTTGTCGGTATTCAGCGCTCACTTGCTCTAAACCTTCCTCGAAACTATGGGGTAAGCGAATAATTTCATACCAAGTACCCAGATATCCTTGCGGGTCAAAATCTTCAATGACTGGAGCCACCGGGGATGGAGTACTACTGCAGCCGGTTAAACCGAAGCCAGTTAAGGCAACGCCTAACAGTAACGTACGAAACCAAATCTTCATCGTGTAACTCCTATAGTGAATTTAGTTGCTCGAGGTAGCGTTGTGCTGTTGCTAAGATGTCATTGCGCTCGCTAGGACTGCGCTGTTGCCATTGTTTGATAACGAGACTCATGCGCGGATTGTTCGCAAAAAGCTCTTGTTTTTGTTCAATGAAATGCCAGTACAAGCTGTTCAGTGGACAAGATTTTTCGCCAGATTTTAACTTAACTTGATAATGACAGTTGCTACAGTAGCTGGACATTTTATTCACGTAATTACCGCTGGCTACATAAGGTTTGCTTGCCACAATGCCACCATCTGCAAATTGGCTCATCCCCCGAGTATTAGGTAGTTCAACCCATTCGATAGCGTCAATATAGACCCCCAAATACCATTGGTCTACGGCATCGGGGTCAAGCTCAGTTAACAACGAAAAATTACCAATCACCATCAACCGTTGAATGTGATGCGCGTAGGCATAGTCTAGGGATTGCGATAGGCTGTGCTGTAAACATCGCATTTTTGTATCGCCGGTCCAAAAGTAGTCGGGTAGTGGGCGGTGATGCTTAAAATAGTTTAACGCTTTGTAGTTCGGCATAAACTGCCAATAAATGGCACGGACAAACTCTCGCCAACCAAGGATTTGCCGCACAAAGCCTTCAATTTGAGCCAGACTAATACGCTCTTGATGCTGTTGCCAATAATCAATGGCGCGCTCAATCACCAATTTAGGTGACAACATTTTGGTATTAAGAGAAAAAGATAAACGGGCGTGATAGACGGCCCAAGAGGATTCCGTCATAGCATCTTGATAGAGCCCAAAGTTAGGTAGTAAATATTCAAGGAAGTAATCAAGTAACTGCAATGATTGCTGTCGGTTTACCGGCCAGAGTAGCTTGTCAGGTTGGGCGCTCCCCATGGTCTTAATCCCCATGCGTTGCAACATATCAGCGAGCTCGCTGGTGTCATTGGCGAACAATAAGGGCGCGGGAACCTTATGTTTAGCTGGTAATTTGTTGCGGTTACTTTTGTCATAATTCCATTGCCCGCCAAAAGGCTGCTGGTGTTCATCTACTAAATAGCCGGTCTGTTTGCGCAAGCGACGATAAAAGGCTTCCATCAGATAACTAGGTTTATCACCAAACCACTGCTGCAGCACGTCTCGAGCACAGATAAAATGCTCGGTATCGCACCATGTAACCGATACGCTGGGCTGAACGGTGGCCCATTGCTGTAATTGTTGGTCTAGACGGTACTCGTCGGGTTGTTGCAGATGAACTGTAGTTATACCTAACTGTGTGATTAATTGGTCTAAGTTGGCGGTAAGATTGCCACTATTAACAGCAGCATCTAGGCTAAGATAAAGGACCTGATGATCCGCTTGGTGCAGGGCCATGGCAAAGCTGCGCATAGCAGCAAAAAAAGCTAAGATTTTTTGCTGGTGGTGGGTCACATAATTAGCTTCTTGAGCCAATTCCATAAAAACGAACAATCGCTGCGACTGCACTTGCTGAAACCAACTATGCTTGGCATTTAACTGGTCACCTAAAATGAGACAAAGGTCAGTTATCTGGCTGTTTTTATAAGGATGCCAGTCGGTGAGTTGCGGCGGTAAATTGAAATTTGAGGTGCTCATAGGTAAAACATAGGTTAAGTTGGCTATCATTGCACTCATTACGATATTTAACGTAGTCAGATCACCCAAAATTTGGCATTATGGTCACCATAGTCATTCTATTGATTGGATAACATTCTTATGCAACCGGTAAACATTATTTGTATTAAATGGGGCACCAAATACGGCTCTGATTATGTCAACACACTTTATTCTATGGTTAGCCGTAATATTAGCCTGCCGTTTCGATTTGTTTGTTTGACCGATGACAACGAAGGTATTCGCGAAGAAGTAGAAGTGAAGCCTATTCCAGCTATAGGCTTTGAGGATTTTGATCAGCGTAAGCCATGGACTTTTGGACACGGTTGGTTAAAGCTGACTTGTTTTGCGCAGCCTCTTTATGATTTAGAAGGTCCTACGTTGTTCTTGGATCTTGATATTGTGATTGTAGGTAGTCTGGATGAGTTCTTTGAACCGGAAGGTGACTTCTTGGTGATTAAAGAATGGGATAAATCCGATGCAACCGGCAACACCTCAGTATTTCGTTTTAATATCGGCGCTCATGTTGATGCTCTAGAGCATTTAAAGAATGACCCAATTGGTTCGCGCAAAGATGTCCGTAATGAGCAAGAGTTTATTACTCAGTTTGTGGCGCGTCAGGGCAAGCTAAAGTATTGGCCAGCAACCTGGTGCCGTAGTTTCAAACGTCATTGTTTGCGTCCATTCCCGTTAAGCTTTTTTCAAGAGCCGCGTATTCCTGAAGGTGCGAAGGTTATTATTTTCCATGGTCGGCCGCATCCAGATGATGCTATCGCAGGACGTAGTGGTAAGTGGTACCGTAAAGTTCTGCCAACCTCATGGATTAAAGAGTACTGGCGTTAATAGCAATGACGCTGTGGTATCGGGTACTGATTTGTATTGCAGTACCGTTCGTGTTTATTTATTTATGGCTACGTGGGCGCAAAGCGCCTGCGTATCGTCAGCATTGGCGCCAACGTTTAGCGTTACAATCTTTCCCCATGCAAGCTCGCGACGGCATCCTAATTCACTGTGTATCAGTCGGTGAAACCATTGCAGCGCGCGGCTTTATCGAACGTATCTTGCAGCAGTATCCACAACTCCCCGTTACCTTAACATCGATGACTCCAACCGCGCGATCGCTGGCGCAGCAACTCTTTGGGGAGCGGGTTTTTCACGCCTATCTACCGCTTGATACGGCTGGTGCGATGCGGCGTTTTTTTAATAAGCTAGTACCACGTCTCGTGATTATTTTAGAAACTGAGTTGTGGCCTAATTTACTCCGAACCGCTGACCATCAGCAAATACCTGTCTTAGTAGTCAATGCTCGCTTATCTGAGCGTTCGGCAAAATCCTATCAAAAGTATGCTTGGCTGATTGGTCCTATTTGGCAGCATATTAGTTGGATAGCAGCGCAAACAGAGCCTTCGCAGCAACGTTTTATCAATCTGGGAATGCCCGCCGATAAGGTGGCTGTTCGTGGAAATTTAAAATTTGATTTCCAAATAAGTGAGGCGCTGCAGCAGCAAGCGCAGCAATGGCGAACACAGTTGCAGCGACCTGTAGTAGTAGCTGCGAGTACCCATGAGGGTGAAGATGAGCAAATTTTAGACGCTTTTGCCCAATTATTAACGCAACAACCCGATTGCTTGCTGATATTGGTGCCACGGCATCCGGAACGGTTTCAAACAGTAACTCAGTTAGCGCAGCGTCAATTCAAGGTGGTTACCCGTAGTAGTCAGCAACAAGTCACCGCTCAACATCAAGTGTTAGTGGGTGATACTATGGGCGAGCTCCTGTTATGGTATCAAGTTGCTGATGTGGCTTTCGTTGGTGGAAGTTTGATAGAACGTGGTGGTCATAATCCGCTGGAGCCCGTGGCCACCTCGACCGCAGTGGTGTCTGGTCCGCATGTATTTAACTTTGCTGAAATTTTTAGCCGGCTAGAAGCCGTAGGCGCAGTCAAGCTGGTGACACATGCCGAGGCTTTAGCGCAAGCTTGGCAACAACTTATAGCTCAACCCCAATTACGAGAGCAGATGGTAGCAGCAGCGAGTGCTGAATTTGCTCGTGATCAAGGCGCGACAGCAGTGATGTTGACTGATGTAGAGGCTCATCTGCCGCCCTCCACAAGCTTAGTAAGGACCCTAACAATGATGCAACGTCTATCTCCCAAACCTGGCCTTGAGTATTGGTACGATGCGCAGGCGCTACCTGATTTTAACTCTGAATTTTTTAGCGCAGATTACTGGGCGCAGCAAAACAAGGTGAAGGGTTCAGCCACTGGTCGAGCTACTGCTTGGTTTATAGAGCATGGTGAGCAGGGGATGCTGCTGCGACATTATTATCGTGGTGGTTTGGTTGGCAAGTTAAATAAAGATCGCTTTAAACGGGAGCCAATCGAAACCAGTCGTGCGATGGCAGAATTCTCGCTGTTACTAAAATTACGCGAACTTGGTTTACCGGTGCCACAACCGCTCGCAGCAAAATTTGAACGGGCGCCTGGATGGGGCTACCGTGCTGATATTCTAGTGGCAATAATTCCTGGCGCCAAAGATGTTTTTCAACGCTTACAGCAAGCGTCATTGACAGCACCAGAATGGTATCGGTTGGGGGCAGCAATCAAGCAGTTGCATCAACAGCAGGTTTATCATTCGGATCTAAATTGCCATAACTTGATGCTCGATAATGCCGGTAAAGCTTGGATTGTTGACTTTGACAAGTGTGAATTTCGTCAACCGGGTGAATGGCAGCAAGCTAATTTAGAACGCTTGTTACGCTCCTTCAACAAGGAGATAAAAAAGGCAGAAGCGGCAGGTTCAGTTTTTCATTGGCAACAAGCTCGTGACTGGCCATTGTTGCTGGCTGGATACCAGCAAGATCAGGAAGATCCAGCGGTGACTGAAACGAGCGCTTAGGCTAAGCAGCCAGCATAAAAAAACCGGCCACCAAGGGCCGGTTTTTTGTTCACACAGCCTAAGCTGGTGCTCATTTATTCGCGAATTTGACCGGTGCCGGTCACGACAAATTTCTCGGTCGTAAGCGATTGCAGGCCCATAGGGCCATAAGCGTGCAATTTACTGGTTGAAATACCAATTTCTGCGCCTAAGCCAAGCTGACCACCATCACTGAAACGAGATGAAGTATTATGCATGGTTACGGCCGAATCGACTGTGCGGATAAACTGTTCAGCAGTGTCTTGGTTCTCTGTCACAATCACTTCAGTGTGACCACTGCCAAATTGCTGAATGTGCTCAATAGCGGCAGCAAAATCAGGCACCGTTCGCACGGCTAGCTCTAGTGCCAAATATTCTTGTCCAAAGGCATCATCAGCAATCACATCGGCATCAGCAAAATAATTTGCAGAGGCTTGATCGCTGTGAATCACCACTTGTTTTTCAGCTAAAGCTGCGGCTGCCATAGGTAAGAACTTAGCGGCTACCGCTTGGTGAACGAGTAAGCCTTCTAAGGCATTACACACGCCGGTGCGTTGTGTTTTGCCGTTAAGTAATAGTGCTAGGGCCTTGTCTAGATCCGCATCTTTATCGACGTAAAGATGACAAACTCCTTTGTAATGCTGAATGACTGGAATCTTGCTGTTGTCACTCACAAAATGAATCAGCCCTTCGCCACCACGTGGAATAACTAAATCGATGTTTTGATCCTGCTGTAACAGTTCTAACAGCAAATCGCGATCGGGGGTTGGCACCACGGTAATCACATCTTCGGGTAAGTTGCTCTCACGCAAGGCCTGATGTAAGGCAGCAGCGATGGCTTTGCTGGTTTCGATAGCTTCGCGACCACAACGCAAGATCACCGCATTGCCTGACTTGAAGCACAAAGCGCCGGCATCTGCGGTCACATTAGGGCGTGCTTCATAAATCATGCAGATTACCCCAAGCGGAATACGCATTTTCTCTACCACCATACCATTGGGCCGGGTGGTAAAGGGCAGGCGCTCACCTACCGGATCTGGCAATGCAATAATTTCTTCGATAGCAGCGGCAATGCCTTCAAGACGTTCGGGGTCCAGCTGTAATCGGTCTAACATAGCGTCAGATAGACCTTTATCGCGGCCCGCACTCATGTCTCGCTCATTTACTTCTAAAATAGTTGCTTGATTGGCTCGAATAGCATCTGCCATGCGTTGTAATACGGTGTTTTTATCGGCTTCGCTCAAAGTAGCGATAGCTCGGGCAGCAACTGCCGCACGTTGTGAAATTTGTTCTGCTAGTGGGGTACTCATGCGTCCTCCAAAATCATTAAATCGTTCGCTTCGATAACTTCAGTGATTGGGCTGTAACCATAGGTTTCAGCGATATCGCTAATCTCTTGCCCTTTTAAATGCAGTAGTTCGTGCGAACTGTACTGACAAATACCTTTAGCAACAGCTTCCGCGTTACCGCCATTACGGATAACTACCGCGTCACCGCGATTAAAATCACCTTGAATATCGATAATGCCCATCGTGGTTAGGGCTGCACCATTGGTTAAAGCGTTGGCCGTTGCTTCATCAACTACCAATTCTCCTTGAGCAATCAGAGTATGGCGTAACCAATGCTTTTTATTGCTCATAGGGTCTTGCTGGCGCTTAAATAGCGTGCCGGGATTGTCACCCCGAAGCATGTGCTCAAAGGTAGCGCCTTTACGGCCATTCACAATATAGGTATCAATGCCATGTGAGGTTGCTTTTTCCGCCGCCTCAATTTTAGTGCGCATGCCGCCGGTGGCAATTTTATTGGTCGTGCCTCCTGCGAGAGCGAAGATCTCTTCAGTGATCTCGTTCACGACATCGATTTTTTTAGCGTCTGGCTTTACCCGTGGATCGGCATCAAATAAGCCGTCAATGTCTGAACAGATAAAGAGGGCATCAGCATCAACGAGAGTTGCAACCATGGCGGCTAGATTATCGTTATCACCCACTTTCATTTCGTCGGTGGCAAGCGCATCGTTCTCATTGACTACAGGTAATACATCGTGTTCTAACAATGTTTTTAAAGTATTTCGTACACTAACGTATCTGGCACGGTCGCGTAGGTCACCATGAGTCATTAAGACTTGTGCACAAGGAAAGTCAAAAAAGCGAGACCAGTTTGCCATCATGTCACTTTGACCAACGGCCGCCATCGCTTTTTTAATAGTTACGGGAATGCTGTCGCCATCGTAACTAATGTGTTTACGACCAGCTGCTGCGCTACCTGAAGAAACTAAAACAATTTCTTGGCCGCGTTCACGGCACTCAATAATAAAGCGCGCAATAGCTAACAAATATTTACTGCTCGTTCCTGTATCGTCTGGGGCTATCAACGCACTGCCTACTTTTAGTACAGCGCGTTGCCAGGAAGGCATCTTCATAGTTACTCCCTCTTTGAAAAATTCGTATGTAGTCTAACAGATTTGATGAGGTTTCTCTAGGTTTAGCTAATAAATGAGCGATATGCCCGGAATTAAGAAGGCTGCGTAAGCTAAAAGAAGCTAAGGTGGGCATCAGAGATTGTAAAAAGCAGGAAAAGAAAAGCCCCTAGTGGAGGGGCTTGTCGTAGGAGTTATTTGCTAGGAGGAGTGTAGCCTTCAATATCAACTTCTTTGCCTTCAAATAAGAAAGCTTGCATTTGTGTCTCGAGAAACTCTCTAGCCTTTGGATCCATCAGATTAAGACGTTTTTCGTTAATAAGCATGGTTTGCTTTTTTTGCCACTCTGCCCACGCTTGCTTTGAAATGCTGTTGAAAATCTTCTCACCAAGCTCGCCCGGATATAGCTGAAAATCGAGGCCCTCAGCTTCTTGCTTTAAATATTCACAGTAAATAGTACGGCTCATACATTACCTCGCTTGATTTTAAGTGGTCTAAATTTTACGTGCCCTGCTACCAATACGCAAACCCTATCCAGGGTTCTGTTGATGTTTGTCTAGATAGCGTTTGATCGGCGTAGGTAGCGCAATATTCTTTAGTTGCTGCCAGCTGATCAGTTCAAGTCCAGTGGATAGGGTTTCAGCCAGTTGATTCGGGTGAGCTAACTGCCAAACCTGGGCTGCTAATTTGTAGTGAGAAAAAGTATGCTTAAAGTGGCCGTGCAGTGCGGCGTTCGGAGGCGGCTCAGTTACTTCTGGGAAACTCCATAAGCGAGGCCAGATGACATCACCACTACGCTGAGTCAGGAAGATACCCTTGGCATTGCTTATCCAAATAAAATGTCCGGGTTTGGTCGGCGTGGTTTTACGTGGCGGTTTAGTTGGCAAATCATCTACGCGTTGCTGTTGATAAGCATAACAGCTCGCTCGCAAAGGGCAGCTGATACAGTTTGGCTTACGCGGTGTACAAATTGTTGCACCAAGATCTAATAGGCCTTGTGCATAACTGCGGTTGTCCTGCTCGGGATAATAGCTTTCTGCTAATTGCCAGATGAGTTTATCAGCTGCAGTTGAGGTAGGTACTTGTTCGATTCCAAAATAGCGACAGAATACCCGCTTAACGTTGCCATCCACCAGCGCCGCAGGTTGGTTAAAAGCAAAGGCAGTAATGGCGCCGGCAGTGTAGGGTCCGATCCCAGGTACTTCTTGAAGCAGCTGTGGCTGAGCCGGTATTTGCCCTTGATAAGTATCCTGTAAATACTGTGCTGCCTTATGTAAGTTACGAGCTCGGCGATAAAAACCTAAGCCTTGCCATTGCGTCAAGACTTCATCCTCACTGGCACTAGCTAATGTAGCGAGCGTTGGGAAATGATGAAGCCATCGACTAAAATAAGGGATCACGGTTGCGACTTGGGTTTGTTGTAGCATGAACTCGCTGACCAGCACATGGTAGGGGTCTTGTTCAAGCTGCCAAGGGAGCTCATTGCGGCCGTGTTCAGATTGCCAGCGAATCACTGTTTGATTGAACTCTGACGGGGGTAATGCCGTAGTGGAAAGGCTTTTACTAGCTTTATTCATTGATTGTGTCTATATATTCGCTAAAAACATCTGCAAATATACCGTAAAGGACTGGCAGTGTAGGAAGTTTTTTCTAATTTAGTGTATACTTAGCGTCATTGGTTAGTTTGACCCTATGAGAAATATATAAGGAGCATCTCATGAAACGGTTAACATTACTATCAGTAGCTGTTGCATCAGCACTATTGTCAGCACCTGTGTTTGCTCAAGCGAGTAATGAGACAGGACGTTTTTATGTTGGTCCACGCATTGGTATGTTTGGGACTGACTCAGACCGTGTTGCGCTAGAACGCAACCAACTACACACCTTCGGTGGTGGTTTTGACTCTGTCTTCGGCGGTTTAGAAGCAGGTTTCCAGTTCACTCCTGAGTGGGGTTATCGAGTTTACTACGATTATTTGCGTGGTGACTTAGAAACAACAGATTCATTCGATTCTAGCGGTAACGTGCTAGGTATTGATGTCGTTTATAACTTTACCGAGAAATTCTACGGTGCCGCTGGTATCAACGCGACCGAGCTTGGCAACGTTAGCAACCAATTCTTACGGTTATCGGCCGGTTATCGTGAATACCTTACGGACGACCTAGCTTTAACCGTTGAAGGTGCCTTGCAGCAAAGCGACGGCGATTTAACCGAATTTATGTTCTTAACTAGCTTGCGTTGGTACTTCGGCGGTAACTCAGGTTACAGCAGCACGTCTTCAACTGCTGCTAGCGAACCAGCTCAAGCAGCACCGGTAGCGCCAGTGGTTGTTGCTGATTCTGACAACGATGGTGTGAATGATAACTTAGATAAGTGTCCTAACACCCAAGCCGGTTATGTGGTAGATGCTGATGGTTGTGTGAAGTATGAGAACGAGGTGGTTAAGCGTGACTTGATCGTGAACTTCGCCATCAACTCAGCAACAATTGCAGCAGATCAGAAAGCTGATATTAAAGCAGCAGCTGATTTCTTGAAACAGTATCCACAGTTGGATATCACCGTTGAAGGCTATACTGATAGTTCTGGTCCTGCTACATTCAACCAGCAGTTATCAGAGCGTCGCGCCAAAGCTGTTGGTGATGCTTTGATTAACGATTATGGTATTGCTGCTGAACGTGTAACCACTGTCGGTTACGGCGAAAGCAAGCCACGCTACCCGAACGACACTCGCGAGAATCGCATCAAAAACCGTCGTATCGAAGCGCACATGAAAGTGACTAAGAAAGTTCCTGTAACTGAATAAGTTAGAGTGATCTTAAAAAAGGCGTCTCAAACCTTGCGTTTGAGGCGCCTTTTTGCATAATTGAGCGCTGCAAAAAAGCAGCTTAATGAGTACCTTTGGTTTTTACGTGTTCGTAGTAACAGATATTTGATAAAGAGGCAGCATGAGCGATAGTAATTTGGAACAAGCCCAAGCAGATGGTAAATACATTCGCACTGTGCGTAGCTTTGTTAAGCGCGAAGGGCGTTTAACCAGAGGGCAAGCTGCTGCGTTAGAGCGAAGCTGGCCAACCATGGGGCTAACTCATCAGCAGGGTCTCTTAGATTTAACCCAAGTGTTTGGCCGCGAAGCACCTACAGTCTTAGAAATCGGCTTTGGTATGGGTAAATCATTAGTGGCTATGGCTGCAGCTGCACCAGAAAAGAACTTTATCGGAATCGAAGTGCATCGTCCTGGCGTGGGCGCTTGCTTGATGGAAGCCGAAACTGCAGGCCTCACTAATTTACGTGTTTACGAACACGATGCGGTTGAAGTTCTACGAGATTGTATTGCCGATGGTGCATTAGACACGGTTCAAGTTTTTTTTCCCGACCCTTGGCATAAAAAGCGTCATCATAAACGGCGTCTTATTCAGCCTGCTTTTGTTGAAGCCTTACGACCTAAATTAGCGCTGGGTGGTGTTTTGCACTTAGCCACGGATTGGGAAAACTACGCCGAGCATATGCTAGAAGTCATGTCTGGCGCTGCTAATTGGCGTAACCTAGCGGAAGACCAAGGATACATTCCGCGTCCTAGCGAACGCCCCCTTACCAAGTTTGAGCAACGAGGCGAGCGACTAGGTCATGGCGTTTGGGATTTGAAGTTTAGCCGGATAGGTTAAACTAACTGATCTAGTAAGGAATTTAAGTAACGCCGACCAAGCGCTGTAGCTTCCCAGCTATCACCTAGGTCAGTTAACAGTGCTTGCTCTGCCGGCTTAGCTAATGCCGGCGCAAGCACGGCTTCAGCTGCAGTCAAAGCTAATCCTGTGCGCTCGCAGAATAATTGTTTAGGGACTGCTTCGAATAAACGCAGATAATTCATGAAAAATTCAAACGGACGGTCTTCGTCCGATACCTGCCATTCTTTATAGCGTAGCGGCTTGGTTAAATCCAAATAGCCCTGCGGATGTTTGATTTTTTCGCATCGAAGCAGCTGATTTTGCTCTGGTAGTGAAATCTTACTATGCGCACCGCAGCCAATACCCAAGTAGTCACCAAAGGTCCAGTAGTTACGATTATGTCGGCTTTGATGACCCGGTTTCGCATAGGCACTCACTTCGTACTGCAGATAGCCAGCTGCTAATAAACGTTGATGCCCTAACTCCTGAATTTCCCAGAGAGTATCGTCATCAGGTAACTGGGGCGGCCTGCTGGCAAAGACCGTATTTGGTTCTATGGTTAATTGGTACCATGAGATGTGCGGTGGTTGCAGTGCAATAACTTGGTCTAAGTCGGCCATGGCTGCGGCGGTTGATTGGCCGGGTAGTCCATGCATTAAATCTAGATTAAAACTGCGTAGCGGCAAACTAGCAGCATGCTTAGCAGCTACTATAGCTTGCTGTGGATTATGAACCCTTCCTAGGGCGGTTAATTGTTCAGCTTGCAAACTTTGAACACCGATAGATAGGCGGTTTACCCCAGCATCCGCAAAACCGGCGAATCGCTCTGTCTCAAAGGTGCCAGGGTTGGCCTCTAGAGTGACTTCACAATCAGGTGCTAGCGGGATAAGCTTAGCAATGCCGTCCAGTAATTGCTTAATAGCTGCAGCCGAGAGCAAGCTTGGTGTTCCGCCACCAATAAAAATGCTTTGCAGTGACCGCTGTTGAACCCAGTCTAAGTCTGCTCGCAAATCATCTAATAAACGTGCAATGTAGGCCTGTTCAGGGATCTCTTGCTTTAAACCATGGGAGTTAAAGTCGCAGTAAGGGCATTTTTGTATACACCAAGGCACATGCACATACAAACTCAGTGGTGGCAGTTGCATCAGGCTCATTGGCTTGCCAAACTTAATTGCTGTAGCAACTGACGTAACGCTTGGCCGCGATGACTACGGGCCTGCTTTTCGGTTTTACTTAATTGTGCTGCTGAGCACTTTAATTCATCAATCCCAAAGATCGGGTCATAGCCGAAGCCTTCGCTACCTGTTGCTGCGGATAAAATATGACCATGCCAAATGCCATGGCAAATGATAGGAGTGGGGTCCTCAGCATGCGTTAGATAGACTAAGACACAGTGAAAGCTCGCCGTGCGCTGGGCCGGAGGAACCTCAGCTAATTGCTGTAATAATTTCTCGATATTCTGTTGGTCGGATGCTTTGCCACCATGGAGGTCAGCTGCGTATCTGGCAGAATAAATACCAGGAGCTCCGTGTAGGGCATCAACAGCTAGGCCAGAGTCATCAGCGAGAGCAGGTAATCCCGTATGTAAAGCTGCGTGACGTGCTTTTATGATGGCGTTTTCGACAAAGGTTAGCCCAGTTTCTTCGGCATCACTAAGTTGCCATTCTGATTGCGGACGAACCTGCCATGCTAACGGCGCTAATAACTCTTGCAGTTCTTTAACTTTGCCAGGGTTACCCGTAGCTAAAACAATTTCTCGCATCATACTTTACCCATATGTTAATTTGCTTGGTATTATAGAGCCATACGAGTCAGCCATAAAGAGGAATGCTAATTGATTGAAATCACCGGATTGATGTTATTAATGGGGTCACTATTGCTGGTCAGTATTTTAGCCGCAGTGGTATCTAATCGGTTGGGCGCTCCATTATTATTAACCTTTCTCGTGGTTGGCATGCTTGCTGGCGAAGAGGGCGTGTTAGGTATCGAGTTTGATAATCCTGCACTAGCATTCTTTATTGGCTCATTGGCATTGGTTATTATTCTTTTTGATGGTGGTATGCGTACCCACAAGGAACGCTTTCGAGTAGCCTTATGGCCGGCTATCAGCTTAGCCACCGTTGGTGTTGCCCTAACCTGTGCTATTACTGCGGCTGGGGTGGTGTGGTTATTTGATTTACCATGGCCAACAGCCTTATTAATAGGCGCCATTCTAAGTTCAACAGATGCCGCTGCCGTATTTGGCATCTTCCAATCGCAAAACCTACGAATTAAGCAACGGGTAGCTTCCACGCTAGAGATAGAGTCGGGTACCAACGACCCGATGGCGATTATTTTAACCATGACCCTCACCACTATGATTGCAACTGCAGCCGAGTTCTCTTGGCTAGCGATGAGCTTTGATGTGGTCAAACAATTAGTGATTGGCTTTGCTGCAGGGTGGTTAGGTGGACGCACCTTTATTTGGATGTCGCGTAAAATCTCCGTTCAGTTCACGTTTTTCCCATTATTTGCCGCAGCCTCAGCGGTGGTAGTGTTTGCGATTACCAGTGGTTTACAAGGCAGTGGTTACTTGGCGGTTTACCTCATGGGTTACCAAATTGGTAATTCACGGTTGCCGCAGTTGGTTCATATTTTGCAAGTGCAAGACGGTTTAGCTTGGCTGAGCCAGATTATGATGTTCTTAATTTTAGGCATGTTAGTGACGCCTTCGCATCTAATCGAATATTGGCCACTATCCCTATCTGTAGCAGCGTTAATGATATTTATTGCGCGCCCCATTGCAGTGGTTATTAGTTTACTACCCTTCGTCTTCCCTTGGCGTGAGCAAGTGTTCATGAGTTGGGTTGGATTGCGCGGTGCCGTACCTATCATCTTGGCATTGTATCCATGGTTGTCTGGAGTGCCAGACCAAGAACTGTTCTTCGATATCGCGTTTATGGTGGTGATGGTGTCATTGATAGTGCAGGGTTGGTCGTTGGCGCCTTTGGCGCGTTGGTTGGGGTTAGAGGTACCGGCTGTTGCTGAGCCTGACCAGCGCATGCCGTTAGACCGCATAGGTAGTAAGGACCCTCTAGAAGTGCTAGCTTACAGTGTAAGTGAACGTTCACCTGCATGTGATCATTACTGGTCTGATTTAACCATTCATGCTCCGGCAGAATTCGTCGGTTTGGTTCGGCAAGGGGAGTGGATTCAGAGTGTTGACCAGCCTCGCTTTGAAGAAGGCGATACGGTGATAGTGATGGCAAAAGTTCAGCACATTGATGAAATTAGTAAAGTGTTAGCTGCCGGCGGTAAACCGAAAGAAATTCAAACCAGTGAATTCTTTGGTGACTTTAGTTTACGTGGCAGTCTTAGTTTGGCTGAGGTAGCTAGCTTTTATCCGTTGGGAGAGCTCTCTGACGATTTGGCTGCGCTCACATTAAATGATTATTTTGACCGGAAATTCCACCGTCGTGTGGTGGTAGGTGACGACCTGAAGATTGGCCAAGTGCAATTAACGGTGCGCGAGTTAAATGAACATGGTGAGATCAGCCAAGTAGGGGTGAAGCTACTTGGCTAACTTGAGTTAATTAGCCCAAAACTCTTTGCTAAAACGTAGCTCTTGCTGTTGGTTACCCTGCTTAATAGTAATATAAAAGCGCAGTGTTTCTAGATGTGTGAACTCAACTTGAGTTAGATAATAGACAGCATCACCCTCTATGACCTCTTGAAATTCAAGAGTTTGCTGCATGCTCAACGGGTTCATCACATAACCACTAATAGCAACTTGTTGAGCCGGCTTACCTGCGATATCAGCAGCTAAAACTGCAATGTTCACGGTACCTAAGTACTTACTGCGTTGTAAATTATACTCTTTAGCCATTTCGGGACGCAGTAAGGTGGAGTTAAAGGCATTATAGTGGACTTCCCACGGTCCCAGTCGTTTACTTTGCTCAGCTTGGGCTGTTGCGCTTAACAGGGCCAGTAGCCCCAACACCGCAATGCTCAGCAAACGCACCCAGGTACAAGAGCTCAAACCACGGCTGGAACGATGGTAATTCATAATGCAAACCTCTCGATGATTTTTGTACAGCTAGTAATAAGCTTAAATCAGCATGTTACCCAGCAAAATGCGAACAAATTGAATACCTACGATGAGCACTAAAACCGATAAATCAAGCCCGCCAATAGGTGGGATGATACGTCGAATCGGCGCTAAAAAAGGCTCAGTTAACTGCGCGAGCATGGCTGTCATTGGATGATAACCTTGGCTAAACCAGCTCATTAAGGCACGGATCAGCGTGACCCAGAGTAAGATCGACAGAAATTGAAACACCACTAAGAACAAACTGTTGATTAATGCTGTGACCACCATAGGTAAAGGCGCATTAATCAGTATTTGTACTAGATAAATCTTAGCTACGGCCACCAGTAACGCCAAGACCACAGCGGCTAAGTCCCACCGACCTAAAGTCGGTAATACTGAGCGCAAGGGTAATACCAGCGGATTACTCACTTTGACCACAAACTGGCTCAGCGGATTGTAAAAATCGGCTCTTACCGCTTGCATCCATACGCGAAGAATCACCACCATCAAAAATAAGTCGAAAACAAAATCAACTAAAAAGGTTACGGCATTCATACTCTCAGTTTACCTTGTATTGGTGAGCCGCAACGTCATCGAGCTGCGGCTTTAGGGTCCGATTAAAACAGTTTAGCCATTTCTTGGTTACGTTGCACTGCTGCTTTGACTGCTTGCGCTGAAATCTTGTCAATCTCAGCGGCTTGATAAACCTCGATACCTTTTGCTGTAGAGCCGCCCTTACTGGTCACTTGCTTGCGTAAATCTTCCAACGAAAGCTCGCTAGCAATGGCCATTTCAGCTGCTCCTAGTGCCGTTTGTTGCACCATCGCTCGTGCTTTGTCAGCATCAAAACCTAATGCTGCTGCTGCTTTCTGTAAGCTTGCCATAAATTCAAAGAAGTATGCAGGACCACTGCCAGCTACAGCACCTAGAATGTCTAGTTGATCTTCATCGGCAACCCATAAAGTTGCACCTACGCCATTAAAGGCTGCAGTGATAAAGTCTTGGTCGGTTTGATCAACGCGGTCGTCAGCGACCAAGCCCGACATGCCTTGCCCTACGAGTGAAGGTGTATTAGGCATGACGCGAATCATACGAATCGAGTCACCTAAATACTGTCGATATTTTTCAATACGAATACCGGCGGCGATAGTAACAATCAGTTTGTCGCTAAGGTTAGGTACTTGCTCACGCAGCTGTTGGCAGACTTGCGCCATCAACTGCGGTTTTACCGCAAGCACAATAACATCGGCTTGCGTAGCAACCTGGATGTTATCTTGACTGGTATGAACCTTGAGTTTGTCTTGTAACAGCTGCAGCTTACCAGCGCTTGGGTTGCTAACGTAAATAAGCTCGTTGGAATACCCACTTCGGACCATCCCGCCAACGATGCTTTGGGTCATATTGCCGGCCCCAATAAAGGCGATTTTGCGTGGCGTGGTTGTCATCTGTGTCTCCTTGATTATTTGATTGAGTTGGTTCTGGCACCAAAAATAGCGGTGCCAACACGCACCATGGTTGAGCCATGAGCGATAGCAGCCGCAAGATCATTACTCATCCCCATGGATAGTGTATCTATCTGATCATATTGGGTCTGTAACTGTAAAAACAACCGCTGCATGGCGGCAAAGCTATGGGCTTGTTGGTCAGTACTAGCATCGGCTTGGGGAATCGTCATCAAACCGCGCAGCTGCAACTGCGGCAAACTAGCAATCAGCTGAGCCATTTGTTCTAGTTGCGCCGGTGCGATACCCGCTTTACTGGATTCGTCGTCAATATTTATCTGAATCAACACTTGTAACGGTGGGAGATGCGCTGGACGCTGTTGGCTTAAACGGCGTGCTATTTTTTCGCGATCAAGGCTATGTACCCAAGCAAAATGTTCAGCAATGTCTTTGGTTTTATTCGATTGAATGGGGCCGATAAAATGCCACGTAAGCGGTAAATGCTGCAACTGCGTAATCTTCTGTACGCCTTCTTGCACATAGTTTTCACCAAAGTCTACTTGGCCGGCGGCATGGGCAGCAGCAACATCAGCGGCTGGCTTAGTTTTGCTAACGGCCAGCAGTTGTACGCTATGCGGCTGGCGCTGGGCAGCTTGAGTTGCTTGCTTTATTTGGTTGCGGACTTCTTTTATCCGTTCAGCTATGTTATTTATCACTTGCTAACACTCACTATAAAGAGGCCGTTCAATGGATATCACTGAGTTACTCAGCTTTGCTGTTAAACATAAATCGTCAGACTTACATTTGTCAGCAGAGTCACCTCCTATGATACGGGTAGATGGTGACGTTCGTAAAATAAATATCCCGGCCTTATCGCACAAGCAAGTGCAAGAGCTGGTGTATGACATTATGAACGACCGCCAGCGTAAAGAGTACGAACAGAATCTAGAATGTGATTTCTCGTTTGAGGTACCGAATCTGGCGCGCTTTCGGGTTAACGCATTTGTACAAAACCGTGGTGCTGGCGCCGTCTTTCGTACTATTCCTAGCGAGGTTCTCACACTGGAACAACTGGGTGCTCCAGAGATCTTTAAAACGATCTCCGATAACCCTCGTGGACTCGTGTTAGTGACTGGGCCCACCGGTTCGGGTAAGTCTACGACCTTGGCGGCTATGGTGGATTACATTAATGAAAATAAATTTCATCACATTTTGACCATCGAAGATCCCATCGAGTTTGTTCATAAGAACAAACGTAGCTTGGTTAACCAACGTGAAGTGCATCGCGACACCCACAGTTTTAACAACGCATTACGCTCGGCCCTGCGTGAAGACCCTGATGTGATTTTAGTGGGTGAGATGCGTGATTTAGAAACCATTCGGTTAGCCATGACAGCAGCTGAAACTGGACACTTAGTGTTTGGTACCTTGCACACAACCTCGGCCCCAAAAACCATTGACCGGATTGTCGATGTGTTTCCGGGCGATGAGAAACCTATGATTCGCTCCATGTTATCTGAATCACTGCGCGCCGTGATTTCGCAAACCTTGCTGAAAAAGGTGGGGGGGGGGCGAGTTGCCGCTCATGAGATCATGATTGCGACATCTGCCATCAAGAACTTAATTCGCGAAGATAAAATTGCACAGATGTATTCGTCCATTCAAACGGGGGCTGCCCATGGCATGCAAACGCTTGACCAGTCGCTGCAAAACTTACTCAACCAAGGCACTGTAACCCGTGCTGACGCTAAAGCTAAAGCGAATCACAAGGATGCCTTCTAATGTCGGTGTTGGATAAGCTCTTAAAACTCATGGTGGAACGACAAAGTTCAGATTTGTTTATTTCGGCGGGGTTAGCTCCTAGTGCCAAAATTAATGGTGAGCTGCAGTCGTTAGCAGAACAGAAGTTGAGTGATAATGCGGCCTTAGCCATCGTCAAAGAAGCTCTTGGGGAGGATCATTTAGAGCAATTTATTACCCATAAAGAAGCCAATTTCGCGATTTTCCGCGAAGGCATTGGCCGGTTTCGGGTGAGTGCATTCTGGCAACGCCAAAAAGCCGGCATGGTAGTACGCCGTATTGTTACCGAGATACCTACAGTAGAGCAGCTTAAACTTCCTAGTATTCTAACCCAACTCATTATGAGTAAGCGCGGTTTGTTGCTAGTGGTAGGGGGCACAGGTACCGGTAAGTCAACCAGTTTGGCGGCTTTGATTGGCTACCGCAACCAGCATTCAAAGGGGCATATTCTGACCATTGAAGACCCCGTCGAATTTGTGCATGACCACGCTCAATGCATGGTCACACAGCGTGAGGTGGGGCAGGATACAGAATCCTTTGAGGCAGCATTAAAAAGCTCGTTACGGCAAGCTCCCGATGTGATTCTAGTCGGGGAGATACGTTCTCAAGAGACTATGGAATACGCTTTAACCTTTGCTGAAACAGGTCATTTGTGTGTGGCTACGTTGCACGCTAACAATGCCAACCAAGCGATTGAGCGGATCATGCAACTGGTGCCGAAAGAGAAGATTCACAAGCTCATGTTTGATTTATCGCTGAACCTACGTGGTATTGTGGCGCAACAGTTAGTTCCCACTACCGATGGGGGGCGTACTGCAGCCATTGAAATTCTACTCAATAGTCCGATCATTGCGGAGAAGATAGCCACCGGTGACATGGGCGAGTTAAAGGAAATCATGGCGCGTTCGCGTGAATTAGGCATGCAAACTTTTGACCAAGCTCTTTATGATCTCTACAAGGCGGGCCGTATTACATACGATAATGCGATGCGTCATGCAGATGCACCAAATGACTTACGCTTGCGGATCAAACTCAGTGGTGAAAATCACGGTGATGATGACAGTTCATTGAAGGGTGTTACCGTTGATCTAGACTGACATCAGTTAGGCTTTAGGCTAAACTAGGCGCCTTTGGTTTGTAGTTAAAAAGGATAAGATTAGATGCGCGTGCTAGGTATTGAAACCTCATGTGACGAAACCGGAATCGCCATATACGACACTGAACAAGGTCTGCTGGCTCATCAACTCTACTCGCAAGTAAAGTTGCATGCTGATTACGGTGGCGTGGTACCAGAACTAGCTTCGCGTGACCATGTAAGAAAAACCCTACCACTTGTTCAAGCCGCATTGGCACAAGCAAATTTAACCGCAGCTGATATCGATGGGGTTGCTTATACCGCCGGACCTGGACTCGTGGGTGCATTATTAGTAGGTTCTTGTATTGGTCGCAGTTTGGCCTATGGTTGGCAGGTACCAGCGGTAGCGGTACATCACATGGAAGGCCATTTACTGGCGCCAATGTTAGAAGATGATGTACCCGAGTTTCCATTTGTTGCTTTATTAGTATCGGGCGGACACACCCAATTAGTTCGGGTTAATGGTATTGGTGACTACCAGCTATTAGGTGAATCCATTGATGATGCGGCGGGTGAAGCTTTTGACAAAACAGCCAAATTGATGGGCTTGGACTATCCCGGCGGGCCACGATTAGCAAAACTGGCAACCCAAGGCCGACCACAGCAGTATCAATTTCCGCGGCCGATGACAGATCGACCTGGGTTAGATTTTTCATTCAGTGGTTTGAAAACCTTCGCTGCCAATACTATCGCGGCGTCCGATGGCTCCGAGCAAGCCTTAGCAGATATTGCTCGAGCCTTTCAAGATGCAGTGGTTGACACTCTATTGATCAAATGTCGGCGGGCGTTAGAACAAACCCAGCTTAAGCGTTTAGTGGTTGCTGGCGGGGTTAGCGCAAACCAACATTTACGTGAGCAACTGCAGCAATTTGCGCAGCGCATTGGTGGCAAAGTCTATTTTCCGCGCGGTGAATTCTGTACTGACAATGGTGCCATGATAGCTTTTGCCGGGGCACAGCGCCTGATGGCTGGTGAGCACGCAGATATTGCCATCAAGACCTTTCCACGCTGGCCATTAGAGCAACTTACGGCCATCACTCGCTAATTAAGATCGGTCGTTGTTGACCTCAGCGTTGTCATCAGGTGGCTGTTGTGGCCGCCTAATGCGACGCTCTTCGCCACTTCTAATACGCATAATATTGGATTGATGCCGCCATAGTATCAACAGCGAAATCATAATGACCGGTACTGTGTATTGTGGCTTGATAAAATAAGCAAAGAACGGCGCTAGGCTCACGGTGACGAGTGCCGCCACAGATGATACCCGGCTAATTCGAAACACCAAAATCCAGGTGGCAATCAGCAAGAGAGCCATTTCCCAAGCAACTGGAAACATCGCACCAAGAGCGGTAGCGACGGCTTTACCGCCGCGAAAGTGAAAGTACAACGGAAAGATATGGCCCAAACAAGCGGCTACTGCAATAAGCCCCAGAAAAAAGGGCTCAATGCCGAGAAAATAAGAACCCCAAACCGGAATCATGCCTTTGAGCACATCAAACCACAGTGTTAATACTGCGGGTAATTTGCCCCCGATTCGATAAACATTAGTGGCACCGGGATTATGCGAGCCGGCAGTGCGAGGGTCTGGTAAGCCGAACACGCGACATACCAAGACGGCACTACTGATAGAGCCGAATAAGTAAGCTGATAATATCGCCAGTACAATTAATGCACCCATGGTGATTTTTTTCCGGTCCGCTTTCCGTTACTATGCAAAGCCCATAGCATAAGCGCTTTACGCTTAAATTTCTATCAGTTACTGGTATGACAAATCATGGATAAAGTATTCGTAGAAGGGTTGGTGGTTGATGCCTACATAGGAGTGTACGATTGGGAGCATGAAAGCACCCAGCCGTTGGTCTTAGATTTAACTATGGCATGGGATAATGCCAAGGCCGCACGCTCTGAAGATTTGGCCGATGCACTTGATTACGACAGCTTGAGTAAAGCTGTTACTGCGCTCATTCAGCAGCGCCCCAGAGCTCTGATTGAAACCGTTGCAGAAGAGGTGGCTGAGCTTATTTTAACGCATTTCAAGGTGCCGCAAGTGACAGTAAAAGTAGGCAAGCCTCAAGCGGTTAAAGCTGCTCGCCAAACTGCCGTAGAGATCACTCGGAAGGCTTCGTGAGTAGAGTTTTATTAGGTATAGGTAGTAACAAGCAACGGCATCAGCATATTCAGGCTGGGGTGCTGGCGCTGTATCAACATTTTGCATCAGCAACGACGCCGATGCGAATCTCACGAGTATTTGAAAGTGCTGCAGTGGGTTTTGTGGGGCAGCCTTTTTTTAACTTAGTTGCAGAAGTTCAGACCCAGTTATCAGTAGCTGAGGTAAATCAAATCTGCAAAGAGATTGAACAGCAGTTTGGCCACAGCGCGGCAGCACCTAAATACAGTCCACGAACCTTAGATATTGATATGCTGTTGTTTGATGACCTGATAAGTCGAGAGCCAGTGCAACTGCCACGCGATGAGATTTTACATAATGCTTTTGTACTCTGGCCTTTAGCTGAATTGGTAGGCTCCTTGCCACATCCATGTACTGGTTTAACTTTTACTCAACATTGGCAACAATACAGTAGCTCTCAACAGTTACAACCTATATCATTTGACTTTGAGCAACTGCCTCATTTGTATCAGGTGACGCCATCAACCCTGATCACCAATAATTAAGCTATTAGCAAGGAACTAATCCCAGTGGATATTATTGAAGCTATTATTCTGGCCCTGGTTCAGGGGCTAACTGAATTTCTTCCGATTTCTAGTTCAGCGCACCTGATTTTGCCTTCGCAAGTTTTCGGTTGGCAAGATCAAGGTTTAGCCTTTGACGTTGCCGTGCATGTGGGAACCTTGCTGGCGGTCATCTTGTATTTTCGTCAAGAAGTAGGTCAGCTCCTGGTGGGCTGGGTAAATAGCATGCGTGGTCAACACAACGAACACAGCAGATTGGCGTGGTTAATGATTTGGGCCACTATTCCAGCTGGGTTGGCTGGCTTACTGGGGGGCGATTTAATTGAGAACTTTGCCCGTTCAGCGCTCGTGATTGCCACCACCACTATCCTGTTTGGTTTACTGTTATGGTACGCCGATGTGAAAGCTAGCGAGCGCCAAGGGTTAGCCGGATTGACCTTGAAACAAGCTGTTTTAGTTGGTTTGGCTCAAGCATTAGCACTTATTCCGGGTACCTCACGCTCAGGCATAACCATGACCGCAGGTATGCTGATTGGCCTAACCAAAACCGATGCTGCGCGTTTTTCGTTTTTGTTATCCATTCCTGTCATTATTATGGCGGGCGGCTACCAAGGCTTGAAATTAGTGCAACAACCCGCAGCGGTTGATTGGTTAGCCGTATTGACCGGGGTCGGGGTATCGTTTGTCGCGGCTTATTTCTGTATCCATTTCTTTTTACAGATCATTAGCCGTATGGGGATGCTGCCCTTTGTGCTCTACCGCCTAGCTTTGGGTATTATTTTGCTGCTATTTTTTATTTAACTGTAGATAACGTTATCCGCTGGCTAGCTGCCATTCGTTGATCACCTTCGCGTGGCGAGCTGATTGTAGCGCTGCTCCAATTTGAGGGCCTTGTAAAGCTTGGCCCTCAGCTTTGGCCGCCTCAATCACAGCAGCTGCGGATAACTTTTGAGCAGCCTCGAAACTGCGCTGAAAAGCTGCCAAGACGGGTTCCTTAATTCCGACACACTGCCACACCTTGAGCAGGTTAGTAAGCTGTTCGGGTTGCCGCCATAAATCAAACTGTCCCATGTAAGCGAAAGCCGCGTCGGCATTCCAAGTCGAGCTAGCACTGAGTTGCGCGCGACACAACTTGAGCGCCAGTTGACGATAGCTATTGGGAACCTTCAAGCGTTCACACAACTGCTGCGCTCGTTCAGGGTTCAGCGGATACAGGCTTAGGCAAAAGGCGATGAGAGGATCTGGGGTATCCAACTGACTCAAATAATGACGAGTTAACTTGATAATTGAAGCTGGTTGCAACTCGCTGAACCAAGGAGTTAAGGCGTGGGCATCGCTTAAGACCTGCCAGAATACCGCGGGGGTTGCACTGCTGAGTGCTTTTTCAGTTTCGCGCCAAACTCGCTCAGCACTTAAAGTTGCAAGTTCACCTTGGTCGGCTATGGTTCGCATTAACGCCATAGTTTCAGGAGCAACGGTAAAGCCATCAGCAGCAAAGCGAGCGGCAAAGCGCGCCACCCGTAATACCCGTAACGGATCTTCGACAAAGGCTGGAGAGACATGACGCAGTACCCGTTGCTGTAAATCTGCACGACCATGATAGGGATCAATCAACTTCCCGGAGTCACTTTGCGCTATGGCATTAATGGTCAGATCGCGGCGCATAAGATCTTGCTCCAAAGTCACCGACGGATCAGCTGCGATAGCGAAGCCTGTGTAGCCTTGGCCAGTTTTGCGTTCGGTTCTTGCAAGGGCATATTCGGCCTGCGTTTGCGGATGCAAAAATACTGGAAAGTCTTTGCCTACTTGGCGATAGCCTAAAGCCAGCATTTGTTGAGGAGTAGCACCAACTACCACATAATCACGTTCATGCACGGGCTTACCGAGTAACCTATCGCGCACGGCACCACCTACCAAATATATGTTCATGCCATACTCCCTTAATATTCTCGGTGCATCATCGCTAATCACTGGCAGTGATGCAAGTGAGTGGTTACACTGTAGCCATGCTCGACGCAAAACCTTACTTACAACCATCTAATTATAACAATAAGCGCAGCCGGTACGCCTTGGCTACCTTGATTTAATATAGTGATACAGACAGCATGTATTTGAATTATTTTGGTTTACACACAGAGCCCTTTTCGATCGCTCCAGATCCACAGTTTCTCTATTTGAGTGAGCGTCACCAAGAGGCGCTAGCGCATTTAAGTTATGGATTATCAGGTAGCGGTGGATTTATCTTACTCACAGGTGAAGTTGGTACCGGCAAGACGACGGTGTCACGTGCCCTGTTAGAACAATTACCAGAGCACACACAAACGGCATTTATTCTGAATCCGATGCTGAATTCACACGAGTTACTAGCTACGTTATGTGATGAGTTTGGGTTGCAATCAGCTGCTCAGCCAAAAAGCCGCAAAGACTCAGCATCCGGCCCATTAACGGACAAACAACTGACAGACTTGTTGAGTAAGTTTCTCCTGAGTGCACATCAAGCGGGTCAGCAATGTGTGGTGCTGATTGATGAAGCCCAACACTTACAACCCCAAGTATTAGAGCAATTGCGTTTATTAACCAATCTTGAAACCAACCAGCAGAAGCTATTGCGAGTTATTTTAATTGGTCAGCCTGAATTGCAAGATCTGCTGCGCCGTCGCGAGTTACGCCAGCTAGCACAGCGGATAACGGCTCGTTATCACTTATTACCATTACAATTGGCTGATACCGAACGCTATATTAATTACCGCTTGCAAGTTGCCGGAGCACAGCGCGGATTGTTTGAGCGCGCAGCGATACAGCGGGTACACCAAGCAAGCGAAGGGATCCCTCGACGGCTGAATCTACTTTGTGATAGGGCGTTACTCGCTGCCTATAACGATCAAACGCAAACGGTGACGGTAAAACATATTAAGCAGGCCGTGCTGGAATTGGATGGGGCGCCTGCAGCCACAACCAATTCTCGTAAGTGGTGGATATTGCCGGCAGCAGCAATTCTTGGTGGCGTTAGTGCTTGGCTGGCGTTGTATTTAATGAACCAAGTGAGCAGCCAAGTGAGCACAGATGGCTTAGCAGCGACTCCCATGGATACCACCATGGAAGTATCAGCGCCAAGTGTGTCGACACCCGCTGATTCTGCCGCTGTTCCAGCGATTGTGGCATTAACTCAGGTCTGGCAATTACCAGCACCACCAACAGAAGCAGCCGTGTGTAACTGGGTGGAGCAGTTCCAACTCATGTGTGTTACTGGTACCGCACGTATGGACCAACTGAAACAATTAAGTTGGCCATTATTGCTGCAGTTAGATGCTGGTCAGCACCAGTTTGTTGGCAGTATGGCAACCCAACCAGAAGCCGGCTGGAATGGTCGTTTTGTTGCCTTTATTCCGCAGCCACCGGGCTATGCTGATGAAGATTCGAGCCTGTACCAGCAATGGTTAGCGCAACAACTAAAAGAGTCTGGTAGTGCTGGTGAACAACCGCTGGTGCACCAGTTACGCCAGGTTCAAATGGCAGCAGGCTTGCCGGTTACGGGCGCGTTGGATGGTATCACTCTGGCTTGGTTAGCGGCGAACAGTCGGCTAGGCGGCCCGCGTTTGCAAGAGGAGCAATAAATGTCTTCAGTATTAAAAGCATTGCAGCGGCAGTCATCGCCACTGGTGCCTCAACCGAATCCCATTTGGTTAGCTAGTGCTACTCAGCCTCGAGGGCCTTATACAGGCCTAGTTGCAGTAGTCTTGGCGCTGCTGCTGTTTGTATTAAGTGCAGCTGCAGTTTGGTGGTGGTTACAGGATAATCAGGCACCTACGCAAGAAACATCAGCGCTGACGCCAATCCCCAGCTTAAACCAAGCAGCAACGCCGCCAGCAACGCCAGCGTATCGATTAGGTGAACCTTCGGCTATACGCGTTCCGGTTTGGCCAGAGCCAGTTGCAGTCACAACAGCCGAGCCAGCAACAGTAGCTGAAACCGCTGAAGCAACTGCGCCGGTAACAGCTAACGAGGCTAACGATAAGGTGATTTCACAAGGGCAAGGGTTGGATTTAAACGCGGTATCTCCCGAATTGCTGGCGGCCTTTGAAGATGCCTTAGCAAGTGGAGAGAATTCGGCGCAACAAAGTGTCGTTCCTACCATTTACGATTTAAACCTGAGTATGCAACGGCAAATTGGCAGTTTTAGTTACGATAGTCATCAATATTCATCTGATGCCACCGCACGCTGGATTGTTCTCGATGGGCGACGGCTCTTTGAAGGAGATAGCTTTGGTGCGGTGACGATTCTAAAAATTTCGCCGGCTCATGTGGTGATGTCAATGAACCAACAGGCTTTTCAGTTACCAGCCTTAGAAGACTGGACAAGACCCTAGTAGATCTGATATTAAAACACCTGTTTAAATTCGTTGTTTGATTTTTTCTGCCAACTGATTGAGAGAGGTGTGGTCATGGCTGATTATCGTGTACCCCGTGAAGATATGCAGTTTGTACTGCAGGATGTATTTAAAGTTCATGAAGACTGGGCCAAAATTGAGGCCTTTGCTGACGTCGATATTGACACTGCAGTTGCCATTATTGATGAAGGCGCGAAATTGGCAGAAAGCTTGATTGCTCCTAATGCTCGGGCTGCTGATGAAGAAGGCGTGAGTTTCGATAACGGCGTGGTAACCACCCCGCAAGGCTACAAAGAAAACTTCAAGCAACTGGCTGAAGGTGGTTGGGTAGGGGTGACTGCCAATCCTGACTTTGGTGGTATGGGCCTACCAAAATCCGTATCAGCGCAATATGAAGAAATGCTCTGTGCAGCGGATATCTCTTTCTCATTATATTCAGGCTTGACTGCTGGCGCTATCATGACCATCGATCAGCATGGCAGTGACGAGCTAAAAGCCACTTATTTAGAAAATATGATCAGTGGTAACTGGGCAGGTTCGATGTGTCTTACCGAACCTCATGCCGGTACCGATCTCGGTATTATTCGTACCAAAGCCATTCCTAATGAAGACGGTAGTTTTGCTATCAGCGGGACCAAGATTTTTATCACCGGTGGCGAACATGACCTCACTGACAACATCATACATTTGGTGTTAGCTAAGTTGCCCGACGCACCCGCAGGTAGTAAAGGCATCAGCTTATTCTTAGTGCCGAAGTTTCTGGTAAATGCTGATGGTTCTATTGGTGAGCGCAATGGCGTGCATTGTGGTTCAACGGAACACAAAATGGGTATTCATGCCTCTGCTACTTGTGTGATGAATTTTGATGGTGCCAAGGGTTGGCTGGTAGGTGAGCCGCACAAAGGTTTACCAGCGATGTTCACCATGATGAACTATGAGCGGTTAGGTGTAGGTATCCAAGGCCTTGGTGCTG
This sequence comes from Pseudidiomarina fusca, assembly GCF_032227045.1. Lineage (NCBI taxonomy): Bacteria > Pseudomonadati > Pseudomonadota > Gammaproteobacteria > Alteromonadales > Idiomarinaceae > Pseudidiomarina > Pseudidiomarina fusca. Next base: position 28,394 of record NZ_JANFPJ010000016.1, on the reverse strand, counting down.
CAGCTCGCTCTTATCAAAATGCGCTAGAGTATGCCCAAGACCGCATTCAAGGTCGTGGCGCTAAAGCTACGCAGCAGCCCGAGAAAGAAGCCGACCCTATTATTGTGCATGGCGATGTGCGGCGCATGCTGCTTACCATGAAAGCTTTCGTTGAAGGTGGCCGAGCGTTCTCAACTTATGTGGGGCAACAACTCGATTTAGCAAAATACGCAGCTGATGCAGAGACTCGCCAACGGGCCGAAGCGTTGGTGCAGTTGTTAACTCCAGTTGCCAAAGCCTTTTTAACGGACACTGGGTTTGAAGCCACTGTACTTGGTCAGCAAGTATTTGGCGGTCATGGCTTTATTCGCGAATGGGGACAAGAGCAGTTAGTTCGTGATTGTCGGATAGCGCAAATCTATGAAGGCACTAACGGCATTCAAGCTTTAGATTTATTAGGGCGCAAAGTTGCCGGTAGTCGAGGTGAACTCCTGAAACCACTCCTTGCGGATATCCAAGCGTTATTAGCTGAACCGTTAGCAGGATTTGAAGCAGAATATCAACAGCTTGCTGATGCTACGCAATTGGTACACCAAGTTACCGTGCAAGTATTAAGCAAGGTGATGGATGATGAAAATATCATTAACAGTGTCGCGGTAGAGTACCTGAACTTAATTGGTTACGTTGCTTTTGGTTACGTGTGGTTGCGTATGGCTGCGGCTGCTGCGCCGCAAGTTGCAGAAAAGCCACATCTAGCAAGTAAACTAAAAACAGCTAAGTTCTATATGGCGCGTATTTTACCGCGTATTGAAAGCCTAGCTACCACCATCAAAGATGGTAGCCAGAGCTTGTATCTACATGACTTGGGCGATTTTTAATCGCCCAACGATAGTAGGGTTGCATTGCCACCAACAGCAGTAATGTTGTTGGTGCGCGTTTTTTCAGTAACAAAACGGGTTAAGTAGTGTGGGCCACCAGCTTTTGGACCTGTACCTGACATACCACGGCCACCAAATGGCTGTACCCCTACCACCGCACCAATTTGGTTACGATTAATATAAACGTTACCGACATCAATCCGGCGGGCAATGTCCGCAGCAAAGGTTTCATTGCGGCTGTGAATACCAAAGGTCAAACCAAAACCAGTACCATTAATACTATCGATAACTTGATCTAAGCTGTCAGTGCTATAGCGAATAACGTGCAAGATCGGACCGAAGTTTTCTTTCACTAACTGATTAATAGAGTCAATTTCGATAGCCGTTGGTGCGACAAAAGTACCGCCTTGAGTGTATTCAGGCATCGGAGCACGCGCAATTAAGCGACCCGCTTGGCTAATATCGTTGATGTGCTGCTCAAGATTGTGTTTAGCTACGCCATCAATAACCGGACCTACGTCGGTTTCATGTAGCATAGGGTTGCCAACTTTTAGCTCGGCCATTGCACCTTTCAGAAGATCAATCACGCGATCGGCGATATCGTCCTGTACAAATAAGACGCGTAGGGCAGAACAACGCTGACCGGCGCTCTTGAAGGCACTAGCAACGATATCGGTAACTGCTTGCTCAGGCAATGCGGTGGAATCAATAAGCATCGCGTTTTGACCACCGGTTTCGGCAACCAATGGCACTATCGCACCTGTTCGGGCGGCCAAGGCGCGGTTAATTGCTTGGGCGGTGTAGGTTGAACCGGTAAAGCAGACGCCACCGATATCTTCTTGGGAAACTAGGAACGAACCAACCTCGGCACCGCTGCCTGGCATAAAGTGCAAGACATCACCAGGGATACCAGCCTCAAGCGCCAACTGCACGGCACGGAATGCAATAAAACCAGTTTGCTCAGCTGGTTTAGCGATAACACAGTTACCTGTAACCAGTGCTGCAGCCACCTGCCCTAAGAAAATAGCTAGTGGGAAGTTCCACGGGCTAATACAAATAAAGGTGCCGCGGCCTTGTAAGAATAGCTCGTTCGTTTCGCCCGTCGGGCCTGGTAGCGTGGTCCCTTGACCCATGAGTTCACGCGCTTGGACAGCGTAGTAGCGGCAGAAATCGACAGCTTCGCGTACTTCATCAATACCATCTTGTAAACTCTTGCCAGCCTCTAGCGTACACAGAGCAATCAACTCGTTACGATTCGCTTCCATCAGATCAGCGAGCTTCTCTAATGCTTTGGCTCGTACTTCAACATCGGTATCGCGCCAACGTCGATAAGCAGCATTGGCACTGGTTAGTGCTTGTTCCGCGAGGGCTTTGTCGCCCCAGCAAATGGTGCCAATGAGGCGATCGGTTTGTTGCGGGCTATGGATAGCAACCTGATGATGCGCATCAATCACATCGCCGTTAACAATCGGTCCTGCTTGCCATTGTTTGTCTTGGTATTGTTGTACTGCTGCAATAAAGTCATCTGCTTGTGAATGAATGTTCATATTCAATCCTAACGAGTTTTTCCGATCTGCAAAGATCTGCGTCGGCAAAGGAATTTTGGCATTAGCGAAATGGTCATGCTGATGCATGGTCGTTAAAGGGTGCTCAATCAAGTCGGCTACTGGAGTTTCCGGGTCCACTAACTTGTGCACAAAAGATGTATTAGCACCATTTTCAAGGAGGCGGCGCACCAAGTAGGGTAACAAGTCTTTGTGCGCACCAACCGGAGCGTAAATTCGCACGGTGGTATTCTCATCCTGCTCTAAGATGGTGTCATAGAGATCGTCACCCATACCGTGCAAGCGCTGAAATTCTATCCGTCGCTGATACTGCTTATTGAGTTCCCGAATAGCGACAACGGTGTGTGCATTGTGGGTAGCAAACTGCGGGTAAATAGCCCCATCGGTCGCGGCACTCAATAAGTAGTGAGCACAGGCTAAGTAAGACACGTCAGTATTGGCTTTGCGGGTAAACACTGGATAACCAGTTAGACCATTCACTTGGCAAAGTTTGATTTCTGTGTCCCAATACGCACCCTTTACCAAACGCACCGGAATCTCGTCGCCACATTCGCGCGCCAGCGCGGTCACCCAACATAATGTAGGTAATGCACGTTTTGAATAGGCTTGCACCACCAAACCAAAACGTGGCCAGCCTTTACAGACGCCGCTTCGATACACTTTCTCAAATAATTCTAGCGAAAGTTCAAGCCGGTCTGCTTCTTCTGCATCAATGCTGACTCCAACATCGGCCTCTTTGGCTAGTTTAACGAGCTCAGTTAAGCTTTGTGCCAGCTCAGTCATAACGCGCTCGTGATTAGCCACCTCATAGCGCGGGTGTAGGGCTGATAATTTTATTGAAATAGTTGGGCGTGGAGCCTTCGGGTTATTGAAGTTTTCTTTGCCAACTATCTTAATCGAATTGACATAATCGGCGTGATAGCGCTGCGCATCACGCATGGTTAATGCCGCCTCGCCAAGCATATCGTAAGAGTGCGTGTAGCCTTTATCGCGATTAGCACGACTGTTTTTCAGCGCTTCTTCAATAGTACGGCCTAAGACGAACTGGGTGCCCATAATTCGCATCGCTTGATACGTTGCTTTACGAACTACCGGTGTACTTAAACGACGAGTCAGGCGCTTAAATACACCACGAGGCGTTTCCATCGGCTGGCCGGTAGGGTTTATCCGATTGTTAGCAAAGGCGATGCCCCAAGTGCCGGTATTCACTAACCAAGAGGTACTTTGGCCCATATGTTTTTGCCAATCACCACCGGAAAGCCGATCTTGGATTAACGCATCAGCTGTTGTTGCGTCAGGAATACGTAATAAGGCTTCCGCGAGGCACATCAAAATGATGCCTTCTTTGGTATCTAAACTGTATTCTTGCAGGAACGCATCAATACCGCTGTTGTCAGCACGCTCACGAACTTTACCCACCAGTGCCGCAGCAGCTTGGGTAACAGCGTCAATTTGTTCAGGTTGATTCGGTACCAGTGTCATCAACTCACGCAAATAGGCATCTTCATCAACTAAATAGTTGGCGGTAATGGCCTGTTGGAGTCGACCGAGGTCGGCGCCGGAATACTGAGCCGCAAGCACTTCACTCGCTTTAAACATAGATTCTCCTGTAAGACTCAGCCGATGGCTGGCGGGGACATATTTTCGGCGCAAGTATAGGGCTTTTTGAGCGCCAGTAAAGCCCACCCGATCAGAATTTTTGTCGCTTTCTTGCGGGCGTATCAGCGCTACATTTTCGAGCACCGCCGATGGCGCCCACGTTGCATTTTTTAACCGCCAGTGTCAAGCCCTGATCAGTTGACCTGTAAGGAGTCTGCGAGTACCGTATGAGGCCTAACTAATGATGCATAGATGGAACCATTCGTGAGTCACCAACACAGCCAAGAAATAGAACTCAAACTTATCCTTGAGCCGCAGCAACGAGCAGCTGTCTTGCAACTTTGTGAGCAATTGGCCAAAGGTGCTGAGCATGACATTTTTGAACTTAACAATGCCTACTTTGATACCGATGATTTGCGTTTGCGTGAATACGATATGGGATTACGCATAAGGCAGCGTGGTGAGCACTTAGAACAAACAATTAAACTTGCCGGGCAGGTGTTAGGTGGCATGCATCAGCGGCCTGAATACAACAGGGTGATTGCCCAGCCAGTGCCTGATTTGACGTTGTTCGAAGAAGATATATGGCCGGATGACTTTCCGTTGTTTGATATTCAGCGCGAGCTAAAGGAAATTTTTCGTACCGATTTCACCCGCCATCGTTGGCGAATTCCCCAGGGCGATGGAATGATAGAACTGGTGTTCGATGAGGGTGAAATCATTGCCGCTGAGCACCGCCAACCCATCTGTGAAATTGAATTAGAAGTACAAGGTGCAGATACGGCCGCAGCGTATAAATTAGCACGCCGTTTTATTACCCGCGTGAACGCGAGAGTAGGAACCTTAAGCAAGGCAGCTCGGGGCTACTTGTTAGCTGGCAAGTCGGTATTAGAACCCTACACCCATGCTGACTTTGTCAGTCAACAAGGCCAAGACGATGTTGGTCAAGGGTTATATCGAGCATTAACTTACGCCTTGCAATACTGGCAACACAATGATGCCTGTTTAACCCAGCAGCCGTGTGTGCAGGCAGTGGCTGGTATTACTGATGGAATTCGTTTAAGTAAAGTGGTGTTGCAACAATTGGCCTTATTCGAAATTGATGTGAGTGACCATATTTTACGGTTAGAACAGATGCTGGGGCACTTGGGTTGGCTCAGTAGGTTTGATGGTCTCAATGAGCTGATAGCTGAAGATGGAGCTTATCATCGCGCGTTAAAGCAAAATACCAAGCTGTATGAACACATTTTGGAGCAACAGCAACATGCTGTGCAACTTGAGCTGGTGGTAAATTTGAGTAAACGTGATGATTATCAACTGACCTTATTTGAGCTAGGTGAGTTGTGTGCCCAACAACCTCGCCATGAACAACTTATGCAGACCCCGTTAAAGCAATGGGCCGTGCAGCGCTTACGAGATGACTGGCAATGGGTTGCTGAACCTTTCACGCGCGCTGAAGAAATGCGTCCAGAGCAATATCTCAAACAGTTACCGCAGCTGCAAAGTTCATTGCAGCTGGGCTATTGTGTAGGAGCGCTATTTGATCAACAAGATCGTGAGCAATTCCGGGCCCCCTGGTTAGATATGCTGCGCGGCATCCGAGAAATATTGGCGCTAAAACTACTACGAGAAGCCATTAAAGATACGGATGATATTAACACCGAGCGTCTACTTAGTTGGCAAGAGGTACAGTTAGAGTCGTTGCTATATGCCCTGGAACGCTCTCGCCGCTCGGCTATCAAACAAGAACCTTATTGGATTTTATAATGATAGATGCATCGGCCTTTGTCGCCTCAATCAGCCCCTTTATTGCGCGTACACTAGAGCAACAACCGCAAGCTATCGAGTGGCGACAACAGCCGGGATACCCACATCAGGTGGTGCTTCCAGCGCCAGAGAACTATTTGACCCTGGTGCAGCAAGAGTTACAGCAATGTACCGATGAGGCTAGCGCACAGCGTCAACTGCGGCAATTAAGACAACGTTGGTATGCAAGTTTGGCTGCGGCAGACCTGCTGCAGCAAATTAGCTTGGCGGACATGTTGCGACATTTAAGCGCAACTGCCGATGCTTTTATCATCGCCGCCGTTCAATGGCTGCGACCGCGTTTAACTGAGCGCTATGGTGAATTACTGGATAGTCAGGGAGTACCGCAACAGCTGTATGTGATTGGCATGGGTAAACTAGGCGGGGGAGAATTAAACTTTTCGTCAGATATCGACCTTATTTTTTGCTATCCAGAGCAAGCCGAGACACAACATCCGCGACGTCCGCTTGAAGCCAGTGTGTTTTTTACCAAGTACGCCCAAGCTCTTTTAGCCTTGCTAGACACTCCGACTGCTGATGGTCGAGTGTTTAGGATCGATTTACGCCTGCGTCCTTTTGGCCAATCTGGCCCACTGGTAGCCAGCATGGCCGCATTAGAATATTACTACCAAGAACAAGGCCGTGATTGGGAGCGCTATGCTATGGTTAAAGCGCGTTTAATTGGTGCGAGCGAGGTTGCTCAACAGCAATTTAGTGCGCTGCTAAGGCCATTTGTTTACCGCCGTTATATTGATTTTTCAGCGATTGATGCGCTGCGTAAAATGAAGGCGTTGATCACCCAAGAAACCCGCCGTCAGGGCGTTCGGAACAACATCAAGCTTGGTGCTGGGGGTATTCGTGAAATCGAGTTTATTGCGCAAGTCTTTCAGTTGATTCGAGGTGGACAGCAACGTCAACTACAAACCCAATCTTTGTATCAAGCTTATGCCGTGATCAAACAACAACAGTTGCTGGAACCGGCAGTGGTGGATGAGCTGCTACAAAGCTATGAGTTTTTGCGTAAGGTTGAGCATGTCTTGCAGGAACTGAATGACGAGCAAACACAGACATTGCCGGACCAAAATGATCAGCAACAGGCTATGGCGCAGGTATTTAAAGTCAGTTGGCCGGCATTGGTTGATCGAATTGATCAAGCGATGCAAAAGGTTCACCAACATTTTAGAGCCGTTATTGGCGCAACGGATGAAGACGACGAAGAAGCTGGTGAGTTACAACTGTTGTGGCAGGATATGATCGAAGACGACGCTGCCGTTGCTATTCTCATTGATGCTGGTTTGAACGCTGCCAGTGCCCAACAAATGTGGGCGCACATCAGTCAACTTCGTCAAGAGGTTCGGCGCCGTGGGAGCGGCCCTCGAGGACGCCAAGCAATGGCTCGATTAGTCCCCATCTTGATTGAGCAACTACTGGCTTATGAAGACGCTGAAGCAGTCTTAGAGCGCGTATTGCTAGTACTTCGAAAAATTATGAGCCGCACAGCTTACGTGGAGCTACTGGTTGAGAACAAAGGTGCTCGCGAGCAACTGCTGAAGCTATGTCGTGCCAGTTCATGGCTAGCGACACAGTTAGCACAGTACCCACTTTTATTAGATGAATTGATCGACCCTCAGCATCTGTATCAGTTGCCGCAACTGGCCGATTATGGCCGTCTGGTCGATGAATACTTGTTGCGGATCCCCGAGCAGGAGGCTGATTTAGAGGCGCAAATGGATGCACTGCGTCAGGCGCGTCAGGTCTTACAATTACGTATTGCCGCGGCAGATATCAGTGGCGCTCTGCCACTGATGAAAGTCAGTGACCACTTAACTTATTTAGCTGAAGCTATCATTGCCAAAGTTGTTCGTTTAGCTTGGTATCAGATGGCTGAAAAATACGGTAACCCAGCTGGTCAAGACAGTGACAATATGGGGTTTGCAGTACTCGCCTACGGCAAGTTGGGTGGTTTAGAGTTGGGTTATGGCTCAGATTTGGATTTGGTATTTATCGCTGATGCAGACTACGGCGGGGTGACGCAAGGCCCAAGAGAAATCGAGAATCAGCAATTCTATTTACGCCTAGCGCAACGTATTTTGCATCTGTTAACTACCCGAACTATGGTTGGGGTGTTGTATGATACGGATATGCGTTTGCGTCCATCTGGTAAGGCTGGACTACTGGTTACTCGACTAGACACTTACGCTAAATATTTAGCTGAGGATGCGTGGACTTGGGAGTTGCAGGCCTTAGTTCGGGCGCGGCCTGTATTTGGTCGTGAGGAGATACGTCAGCAATTGATTCAGTTGCGCCTACAGCGCTTATGCCAACAGCGCTCAGAAGATGAATTACGCGAACAAGTGGTGAGTATGCGTGAAAAAATGCGTGAGCACACCAAGCTAGCGGTAAACGAACAAGAGTTTGATTTAAAACAGGGCTATGGCGGTATTACAGATATTGAATTTTTAGTGCAGTACCTTACCTTAAGGTATGCTCATGACTACCCAGAACTTGCAACTTACACTGATAATATTCGAATTTTAGAAACTGCAGGCCAATTAAACTTGATGCCGACCGAGCAAGCACAACAATTAATCGAGACTTATATTAGATTACGAGAGCTGTCGCATCAATTGGCATTAGCAGAGCAAAGCAGCAAGACCCATCAAGATGTATCTGCCGCCCGAGCTGTGGTTGAAACAGCTTGGCAGCAATGGTTAGCTGCCAAGCAAGGTTAGATGTTGAACACGCAGAATCGCGTTAGCGGTAGAGGTCAGGATCCGATGAATCTGGGCGTGTCTTGAAGCGTCGATGAATCCACATGTATTGCTCAGGTTTTTGCAAAATAGCATATTCAATCATACGATTAACACGCGTCACATCTGCAACTTGGTCTCCGGTTGGAAACTGCTCAAACTGCGGATAAAACGTCATATCATAACCACTACCATCGTCGCGCCGAAAGCAGGTTACAGGCAGCACCACACAGTTAGCATTTTCGGCAAACAACAAGGTGCCGGTGGTAGTACTTGCTTGCTCTACAGCAAACAACGGGGCAAATACGGTACGCTTGCGGCCGTAATCTTGGTCCGGCAAGTAGCCAGCAATCTCACCTTGGTCTAATGCTTGGAGCATGCTACGTACGTCAGTACGTGGGATCATGTACTTGTTGGAGCGTCCTCTACCACGGGTTTGTAAAAACTCCATAACGGCATTGTTATGAGGTCGATACAAGCCTACGGCGGGTTGCACGAACCCATGCAAGCGGGCATGAACTTCAAGACTAAGAAAGTGAAACAGCAGCAAGAGCACGCCTTTACCCTCGGCGAGCGGGGCTTGAATATGCTCAATGCCATGCAGATGAAGTTTGCGTTTTATACGCCAATCAGGCCACCACCATGCCATACCAGTCTCAAAAAAAGCGATACCAGTATTTTCTAGGTTGCGTTTTACCAACTGCTCGATATCTTCTGCACTTTTATTCGGAAAACAAAGCTCCAGATTACGGCGGGCAGTGTGTGCCCGTTTAGGTACAAAGCGGTAAAACAGGCGGCCTAGGCCGCGACCCATGGCAAGCTGCCATTTGTATGGCAGCCATGAAATACCATATAAAAAGCCGGCGCTGAGCCACGTTAACCAATACTTAGGTGATAGAAAACGTAGCTCAAACTTAGGTTTCTCAATTATTTTCATTCACAAGACTTGCGTTAATGGCGACTAAATCTTGTTCACTGATCAAACCTGATGCCTGTTTAAGAGCAAGATACTGACGGATATAACCATAGCGCGCACTCGATAAATTACGGCGAGCATTAAAGAGGTTACGCGTGCTGTTTAGCACGTCCACAATCGTACGGGTACCCACTTCAAAACCTGTTTGAGTAGCTTTCAAGGCACTTTCAGCAGAGATAACTGCTTGCTCAAAAGCTGTGATAGTAGAAATGGCTGCTACCACGTCATAGTACGCGCTGCGAACTTCGCGTTCGACATTACGGCGGACAAACTCTAATTGCTGACTTGAGGCTACGTAGTTTTCGCGTGCTTGCTCTGCTTGTGAGCTAGTACGGAACCCAGAAAAAATAGGTACGCGCACGTTTAGGCCAATTGAGTTGGTATCCATTCGTGGCAAATTGACAGTAATACCGCGAGTCGTTGATTCGGTATCGTTGGTGCTGTATTCACCAGACAAAGACACGGTTGGCAAATGACCGTTTTGGGCAACGTCAATTTGCTGCTCGGCAATTTCAACAGCGACTCGTTGTACCATCAACATTAAATTTTTGTCTTCGGCCGTTTTCACCCAGTTACTGGCATCTTGTGGATTAGGTGACTCGGGGCTAAATGATTGAGTATTTAACTGGGCAAGGTCGCTGTGATAACGGCCGGTTATTTCCCGTAAACTTTCTTGTGCAACTGATACAGCATTGCGCGCTTGGATTTCCGCTGCAACGGCAGTATCAAATTGAGCTTGTGCTTCGTGCACGTCGGTAATTGCGGTTAAACCAACAGAGAAACGCTGCTTGGTTTGTTCTAGCTGGCGCTCAATTGCTTTCTTTTCTGATTCTGCGAAAGCTAAATCATCTTGCCGTTCAAGTACGGTAAAGTAAGCATTAACTACGCGCATCATCAGCTGTTGACGCTCGCTCAAATAATTTACTTCGGCTTGATAAGCTTGTTTCTCGGAGATCTTTGCTTGATCCCAAACATTCATATCGAATAAGGTTTGGGTGAGTGATAGCCCAGCATTCCAGCCTTTGCTTTCTTGATCAAAAATAACCAAGTCGCCGCTGGTGGTGTCAAATTGTACGCGCTCGGCATCAGAACGGCTGTAGCCTGCGCTAAAGTTAAGCTGTGGCCAAAAGCTGGCTTTGGTGATATCAACACCTTTTTGGGCCGCGCGACGCTCGGCGTCAACACGTTGCAAGGTTGGATCATTTTGCAAAGCTAGTTGAAATACTTGTGCAAGGTCGTCGGCATAGGTGACACTAGAGCTTGCAGCAAAGGTTAAACCTAATAGAGCTGATAATACGTGCTTTTTCATGTTCTGGGGTGTCCTGAATTATTTGAAAGCATCATCATGCAAGTGATAACTGGCAATCATTTTACATACACTGGTGAATGATTACCAGTTTACTTTGTCTTTAACTAAATTTCATCGCAACAGTTGCAACGTTGTTGTTTCAAGTGTAACCAATTATGTGCAAAACGCTCATCTATTTACAATCAAAACTAAGCTAAATAGCGGTTAATTGAGTACAAAGAACGGTGAATCACAAATTATTCAAAAAAGCAGGTAACACGTGCAAAAGTTCTCACTTAAAGATGTCAAAATTATCGCAAAAGAAGTCGTTAGAGAAGGATTTTTAAGTATTTATCAGTACCAGTTGCAGCACCGTCTGTTTGCTGGAGGTTGGTCGCCTACCTTTACTCGCGAGATCATGGACCGTGGCCATGCGGTGGTGGTGTTGCCTTATGATCCCAAACTCGACGCCTTGGTCGTGCTTGAGCAGTTCCGCATAGGAGCGTTAGAGGATCCCCATAGTCCATGGCTGATAGAGTTTGTAGCTGGAATGATGGACCAAGAGGATGAGCAACCCGAAGAAGTTGCCCATCGCGAACTCATGGAAGAAGCAGGTTTAACTACCGATGTGTTGCATCATGCCATCACTTATTGGTCGACTCCTGGCGGCTGCACCGAGCAAATCACCGTCTATGTGGCTGAAGTGGATAGCAGTCAGGCGAGTCGGCACGGTGGCCTAGCTAGTGAACACGAAGATATTCGTGTGCATGTGCTGCCGTTTACTGATGTGGTAAGCTTATTGGAGCAAGGTAAGATCAATAATGCAGCCAGTGTGATTGGTCTGCAGTGGATGCAGTTGCATAAACGTAAGTTTGAGCAAATCTAATGGCTTAAATAGCGACAAGACATTTGGATAAGATAAAGAAAGACGATGATTAGTGATGTAAAGCGAACTCGGTATCAGTTTGATTTAGCTGCGCTACAACGCTTAGCTGCGGTTAACTATGCCTGTTTGCAGCCGTTAGTAAAAACCGCCCATAGGGTCGGGGCTTGGGTCGTGAAGATCAGCCCGCAACTCAGTTTTGTGCTCAGCGTCTTAGAGCAGGCGCCTTACACCACGGAAATTCGGATTCAACAGCAAGCTACCGCTGCTACGGCGCGTTTACCGCGTTGGTCTGAAGTTCAGTTAGATGTGCGTTTGTATCACGATGCACAACTGGCAGAAGTGATCCGTAGCCAAGGAGTAGAGCGGATACAAGCCCGGTATGAACAACCAAACGCAGCGATGCATCAGCGCAATGAAAAACATCAGATCAACCAGTTTTTGCAAGAGTGGTTACAGCTATTGCGACAGCAGGCGGTGGTACCACAGCCGTTACCAGGAGCGCGTTAGTGTTACTTTACATTCATGGTTTTGAAAGTTCACCAGCTTCGTTAAAAGCGCAACAATTGCAACAGTTTTTAGCCCAACACCAAGTTCCAGCAGCGTTATTGCCACAGATGCCTGCAACTATGGCAGCAGCTAAATCGATGCTGGATGAGTTTATTGAACAACAACCTATAACTGCGGTTATGGGCAGCTCTTTGGGAGGTTTCTGGAGCCATTACGTGGCATCACGTCTAGCTCAGCAGCAACGACCTGCTCGCGCTGTATTGATAAACCCAGCAGTGGCACCGCAGCATTGGATGCCCGAGCATCCGATTCAGCGCATACATCCCTGTACCCACGAGTCTTATCAACTAGACGCTGGTGATAAACAAGTGTTACAGCAAGTGGAGCAACAACTTGATAGCGCGCTCGAACTTTTAATTTTACTACAGCGCGGTGATGAGCAACTCGACTATCGTCAGGCACAGAACTTTTATCAATCGCAGCGCATGATTGTAGAGAGTGGAGGAGACCATAGTTTTGTAGATTTTCCGCGTTATCTTCCAGCAGCGCTTGAGTTTCTTAGCGTCCTGTAACAGTATAAGAAAATTGCATAATAATAAGAACGAACCAAGTCCTCATCCTTATCCATGGCGTTCATGAAAAGCGAGATAGAACCACGCATGTCAGATTATAAAGCCGATGCCATAGAGGTCTTAAATGGCCTAGAACCGGTCCGGCGCAGGCCCGGAATGTATACCGACACCACTCGTCCTAACCACCTTGGTCAAGAGGTGATAGATAATAGTGTGGATGAAGCCTTAGCTGGCCACGCTAGAGAATTGACGGTGATATTGCACCCTGATCAATCGCTTGAGGTACAAGATGACGGGCGCGGTATGCCAGTTGATGTGCATCCGGAAGAGGGGGTGCCCGGGGTTGAGCTGATCATGACGAAGCTGCATGCCGGAGGCAAGTTCTCAAACAAGAGCTATAAGTTTTCAGGCGGTCTGCACGGGGTTGGTATCTCGGTTGTAAATGCGTTATCAACGCGAGTTAACGTTACCGTAAAGCGTGATGGTCAGGTCTATCAAATGGCTTTTGAGCATGGCGATAAAGTATCAGACCTAGAAGTTACCGGTACTGTTGGGAAACGTAACACAGGGACCAATATTCATTTTTGGCCGGACCCCAAATATTTTGATTCGGCTAAGTTTTCGGTCTTAAAGTTAACGCATTTATTGCGAGCCAAAGCAGTTCTTTGTCCGGGTTTAAAAATCAACTTTCGCAACCTTGTGGATCAAACTGAACAAACTTGGTTATACGAAGATGGCTTGCGCGATTATTTAGTAGAAGCGGTACAAGAATTACCAACGTTACCAGAAGAGCCTTTTATTGGCGCTTTTGCAGGTAACGAAGAAGCGGTTGATTGGGCCGTTACATGGTTGCCTGAGGGGGGCGAAGGTGTTACTGAAAGTTATGTAAACCTTATCCCTACGCCGCTGGGTGGTACTCACGCAAATGGCCTCCGGCAGGGCTTGCTCGAAGCTATGCGTGATTTTTGTGAGTTCCGTAATCTATTACCGCGCGGCGTACGCTTAACTCCGGAAGATATATGGGACCGCTGTGCTTATATTTTATCGGTGAAAATGCAAGATCCGCAGTTTGCTGGACAAACCAAAGAGCGTTTGAGTTCGCGCCAATGTGCGGCGTTTGTCTCTGGCGTCGTGAAGGATGCCTTTAGTCTCTGGCTCAATGAACACACCGAGCAAGCGGAACAACTTGCTGAGCTTTGTATTAATAATGCCCAGCGCCGCATGCGCGCTAGTAAGAAAGTGGTGCGTAAAAAAGTGACTCAGGGTCCTGCATTACCGGGTAAGTTAACCGATTGCGCAACACAGGATCCAGCTCGTGGCGAGTTATTCTTAGTGGAAGGTGACTCTGCTGGTGGCTCTGCTAAACAAGCTCGCGATCGTGACTTTCAAGCGGTCATGCCATTGCGCGGTAAAATTTTAAACACCTGGGAAGTTGAATCGGATCAAATTCTTGGGTCACAAGAAATTCATGATATTTCGGTCGCGCTAGGGGTTGATCCTAACTCAGAAGATCTGGAGCAACTTCGCTACGGCAAAATCTGTATTCTGGCGGATGCAGATTCGGATGGCTTGCACATAGCAACCCTACTTTGTGCTCTCTTCGTTAGGCACTTCCGTCCGTTAGTAGAGCAGGGGCATATCTACGTCGCCATGCCACCACTTTACCGTATTGATGTTGGTAAGGAAGTTTTTTACGCCTTAGATGAAGGTGAAAAAAAGGGTATTTTAGACCGCATTGAAGCAGAGAAAAAGAAAGGCAAGGTAAACGTTCAACGCTTCAAAGGTTTGGGTGAAATGAATCCACTTCAGCTACGGGAAACAACCATGGATCCCAATACCCGACGTTTGGTTCAGCTTACGGTTGACGATAGCCAAGCGACAGATGAATTAATGGATATGCTGTTAGCAAAAAAACGTTCAGGCGATCGACGTGAATGGCTGGAAAGTAAAGGTAATTTAGTTGATTTAGCAGAGGTGGGCTAAGCCCATCTAGAAGCCTTAATCAGCCCACGCATGTAGGAGAATAAATGCAATGTCGATGGATACTGCAGAACAAATACCGCTAAGAAAATTTACCGAGGATGCGTACCTTAACTATTCAATGTACGTCATCATGGACCGAGCCTTACCGCACATCGGCGATGGTTTGAAACCGGTGCAGCGGCGCATCATTTATGCCATGTCAGAGCTGGGCTTATCAGCATTGGCAAAATATAAAAAATCAGCTCGTACAGTGGGCGATGTTTTAGGTAAATTTCACCCGCACGGTGACATTGCTTGTTATGAAGCCATGGTGTTGATGGCCCAGCCATTTTCTTATCGTTATCCACTGGTTGATGGACAAGGTAACTGGGGTTCTCCGGATGACCCTAAATCGTTTGCGGCTATGCGTTATACCGAGGCACGTTTGTCGCGCTTCAGTGAGGTGTTGCTGAGTGAGCTCGGACAGGGAACAACCGATTGGACGCCAAACTTTGACGGGACGATGAAAGAGCCGTTGATGCTGCCGGCTCGATTGCCGCACATTTTGCTAAATGGCGTGACAGGTATAGCGGTGGGCATGGCAACGGATATTCCTCCGCACAATGCTCGTGAAGTAGCCCACGCTTGCGCGTTATTGTTAGAAAAGCCTAGTGCTAGCTTAGCTGATGTTATGGAACACATGCGTGGTCCAGATTATCCCACAGATGCTGAAGTGATCACCCCCCATGACGACATCGTAAAGATGTATGAATCGGGTCGCGGTACCATCCGGATGCGTGCTAAATTCCATCTGGAAGACGGTGAAGTGGTGGTAACCGCATTACCTCACCAAGCCTCTGGTGCAAAAATACTAGAACAAATTGCTGGCCAGATGCAGGCAAAAAAATTGCCGATGGTTAGTGATCTGAGAGATGAGTCGGATCATGAAAATCCTACACGATTAGTGATAGTGCCGCGCTCTAATCGGATTGACATCGAACAGATGATGCAGCACTTGTTTGCGACCACCGACTTAGAAAAAAATTACCGGGTTAACTTGAACATGCTTGGGCTAGATGGACGTCCACAAGTTAAGCCAATCTTAAGTGTGCTGAAAGAGTGGTTAGAGTTTCGTCAGATCACTGTTACCAGACGGCTTAATTATCGACTAGATAAAGTATTAGCACGGTTGCATATCCTTGAAGGTTTACTGATTGCTTACCTGAACATAGATGAAGTGATTGCTATTATTCGCTACGAAGATGAGCCCAAAGCAGAATTGATGCGGCGATTTGCACTCTCGGATACCCAAGCTGAAGCCATCTTAGAGCTTAAATTACGGCATTTGGCCAAGTTAGAAGAAACCAAACTTACCGCTGAACAAAACGAATTGGAACAAGAGCGCGACCATCTGCAATTACTGTTGAGTTCAGACCGCCGTCTTAAGACGTTAATTCGTAAAGAAATATTAGCTGATGCTGAAAAGTATGGTGATGATCGACGTTCACCTTTAGTAGAGCGTCAAGAAGCGAAAGCCCTTAGTGAAAAAGACTTAACACCGGCTGAAGCTGTTACTGTTGTACTATCCAAAAAAGGCTGGGTAAGAGCAGCCAAAGGACATGATGTCGATGGAGCTAGCTTGACCTATAAAGCAGGTGATGAGTTTTTAGCATCTGCTCAGGGTAAGAGTAATCAACAGGTGGTGTTTATCGATAGTTCGGGCCGCAGTTTTGCCTGTGAAGCCCATTTACTGCCATCCGCCCGAACTCAGGGTGAACCCTTAACTGGACGCTTTAGTCTGGTTGCAGGGGAAACGGTTGACCAAGTGTTAATGGCCGCTGATGAACAAAGATATTTGCTGGCCTCGGATGCGGGCTATGGCTTTGTCTGTAAATTTGGCGACTTAGTAGGACGCAACAAAAACGGTAAAGCGGTGTTGAACTTACCAACCGGAGCTAAAATCCTTAAGCCGGTATTGGTACAAGATGTTGCCAGCGACTTACTTGCGGTTGTTTCAAACGAAGGTCGCATGCTGTTATTCCCGATCAAAGATTTACCAGAGCTAGCGAAAGGCAAAGGGAATAAGATGATAAGCATCCCGGCTTTACGTGCGCAGTCGCGCGAAGAGTATGTGGTAGCAACCGCAGTCGTACCCGCTGATGCGGCAATTACGCTCACTGCAGGTAAACGCAAGTTAACGTTAAAGCCAGCAGATTTAGAGCATTATCGTGGTGAACGAGGGCGTCGTGGTAATAAATTACCCCGTGGTTTGCAGAGAGTTGATGCAATATCTGTCGAAAGTCAAAACTGATCGGACGTTTTTTAAATGATAACAAGGTATAATGGCGGGCATTGAAAAAAGGAGAGAGCATGCTCGCTGTTGTACGTATTTTGCTACTAGGTCTATTCGTTATTATTGGCAGCACTTTATTGCTGCTCATTTGTATTTTTCGTCCTTTTCATCCCAATAACACCCCCTTGGCAGCCCATTGGTATGGTCGTATGCATAAGCTGTTGGGAGTAAAGCTGGACATTCGAATCCCTGACGCTTTAAAAAATTCAGGCCCTTTTGTTTACATTGCTAATCACCAAAATAGCTATGATATCTTTACCTTAGCTCGAGCTATGCCGATGCGGTCTGTCAGTATTGGCAAAAAAAGTTTGAAATGGATTCCTTTTTTTGGCCAACTCTATTGGCTCGCCGGCAACATTTTGATTGATAGAAAGAATACTGGTCGTGCTCGCGGTACTATTGAGCAAGCAGCACTAGCTATTCGTGAAAAGCAAATAAGCGTACTATTATTTCCGGAAGGTACTCGCAGTTACGGCCGTGGCTTACTGCCATTCAAGACGGGTGCATTTAGAACGGCAATGCAAGCTGGGGTAGATATCGTGCCTATTTGTGTGTCAAATTTACATGGCAAAATAAAGCTAAACCGTTGGAACAATGGCACTGTTATTATTGAGATGCTCAATCCTGTTAGAGTTTCGAATTATACCGCAGATTCTGTGCGAGCATTGGTCGCCCATTGTCACGAATTGATGTTGAACAAAATGAGTGAGCTTGATAGCGAGCTGCAAGGACAATCCGCATGAGCAATGATTTGAATGAGTTATTAGTGCAAAGTGATGAAACGGTTCAAGCATTACTTGCAGACGGTGCGCCACAAGACCAAAACTTTGTGATTGAACATCACCTCGCAAGCGCTGATTTTACAAAGTTAGAGAAGGCCGCTGTAGAGCTCGTGAAGGCAGGCTATCATGTTGATGATGCCGACGAATTTGAGCTTGAGGATGATAGCCGTTGGTACGCTTTTGTGGCAGTCAGTGAAGTGGTTCTAGATGCAAAAATTCTAGCATTACAAACCAAAGAAGTAGCAACAATCGCTGATTTAGCAGGGGTAGATTATGATGGTTGGGGCACTTACTTCGGTGATGATGACGAAGAAGAGTAATCTAGTTTTATCATCAAGTAACTCCTATTTATAGAAAAGCCCCGCGTTCACCTTTGATTGGTAAGCGCGGGGCTTTTAGTTAGCCTTATTATAACGCTATTCTACATCTCATAGTGCCGCAATTTTGTCGCGTTGATGCTGCAATTGCTCAAGAGTTTCTTGGCTTTCTTTGAGCTTCGCCTGCTCTTTCTCAATGACTGCAGCTGGCGCCTTGTCTACAAAGTTGCTGTTGCTCAGTTTACCTGCAACGCGTTGATACTCAGCCTTAGCTTTATCTATGGCCTTATCTAAACGTGCGAGCTCTGCGGCGGTATCAATTAAACCAGCCATCGGGATATGAATCTCCATCCGCCCTACAAGCGCTGTTGCACTCGCTGGAATAGCCGCTGCATCATCAACAAACTCGATACTTGTGAGCTTGGCCAACGAACTCAACAAACTCTGGTTTTGCTGTAAACGTTGCATTGCTAAATCATCGGCTTGATAGATTATAATTGGCAATGAGGTGTTCGGAGATAAATTCATTTCACCACGAATATTCCGAATCGCCACAATAACTTGCTTTAACCATTCCATGTCATCACGAGCTCCGCTAAAACGCTCGCTCTGCACCGTTGGGTAGGCCTGTAACATGATACTGCTACCACTTACGCCAGCGAGTGGAGCAACGCGCTGCCAAATCGCTTCAGTAATAAATGGTAGTAATGGATGCAACATGCGTAATAGCTGCTCAAGTACAGTAATGAGGGTATGTCGCGTGCCTCGCAATTGTGCCGCATTACCGTTTGAAAGAACGGGCTTAGTCAGCTCTAGATACCAATCACAGAACTGGTTCCAGGTAAATTCATAGGCAATACTTGCAGCATGGTCGAAACGATAGTTATCCAGCGCTTGGCGGAATTGCGCCAGGGTATCGTTAAAGCGCTCGATGATCCAGCGATCAGCCAGCGATAACTCAAGCTCAGAACCATCAGTACCACAGTCTTCGTTCTCAGTATTCATGATCACGTAGCGGCTTGCATTCCAGAGTTTGTTACAGAAATTACGGTAACCTTCTAGGCGCTTCATGTCCCAATTAATATCGCGTCCGGTTGAAGCTAATGCTGCAAGGGTGAAGCGGAGAGCATCAGTTCCATGTGCACTGATACCTTCAGGAAACTGTTTTTCAGTACGCTTAGCGATTTTAGCTTCTAATTGGGGTTGCATCATATTGGCGGTGCGTTTTCCCACCAGTTCAGACAACGAAATACCATCAATCATGTCTAGGGGATCAAGGACGTTACCCTTTGACTTAGACATTTTTTGGCCTTCTTCATCACGAATTAGACCAGTAACGTAAACCGTTTTAAAGGGTACCTGTGGCTTACCGTTTTCATCTTTGAGGAAGTGCATGGTCATCATGATCATGCGCGCTACCCAAAAGAAGATAATATCAAACCCAGTAACTAGCACGTCAGTTGGATGAAATGTTTTAAGGTCATCCGTTTGCTCTGGCCAGCCAAGAGTCGAAAAAGTCCACAGAGCTGAGCTAAACCAGGTATCTAACACATCTTCATCTTGTCTTAATTCACGGTCACCCAGATTGTGTTGTGCACGAACTTCAGCTTCATCCCGTCCTACGAAGACGTTACCATCATTATCATACCAAGCTGGAATACGATGTCCCCACCACAATTGACGAGAAATACACCAGTCTTGGATATCACGCATCCACGCGAAATACATATTTTCGTATTGCTTCGGCACGAACTGAATGTCACCGTTGGTAACAGCTTGTGTTGCAACCTCGGCTAATGGAGCGACCCGCACGTACCATTGATCGGTTAAGTGTGGCTCAATAGGAACACCACCACGGTCGCCATAGGGTACTTTATTGGTGTGAGGCTCGGTTTTGTCGAGTAAACCCAATTGCTCAAATTCAGCAATTAGCTGCTTGCGTGCCGCAAAGCGCTCTAATCCTTGATACCCCTCCGGTAAGGTACCATCAAACTCTCCAATGGCAGGCAGTGCTTCACCGGTAGGCGTATAGAGCCCTGCCACTTGGCGCACGTGGGCGAGGTCATCAAAAATAGCGATCATAGGTAATTGGTTACGTTTACCTACTTCGTAGTCGTTAAAGTCGTGCGCTGGAGTAATTTTGACACAGCCAGTACCAAATTCTTTATCAACATAAGTATCGGCAATGATTGGAATTCTACGACCCACAATAGGGAGCAGAACCTCTTTGCCAATCAAGTTTGTGTAGCGTTCATCGTCTGGATGAACCGCAACACAAACGTCGCCCAACATAGTTTCTGGGCGAGTTGTTGCTACGACCAAATAAGATAGTCCAGCAGCAGTAGTAACACCGTCAGCAAGAGGATAGCGTAAATGCCAAATGTGCCCTTGTTGCTCTTTGTTTTCTACTTCTAAGTCAGAAATTGCGGTTTGAAGTTTCGGATCCCAGTTAACCAGGCGTTTCCCACGATAGATAAGATTTTCTTGATGCAGGCGCACAAAAACTTCTTTGACAGCATTGGATAACCCATCATCCATCGTGAAACGCTCGCGCTCCCAATCCACTGAGTCACCTAAACGACGCATTTGCTGAGTGATGGTGCCACCTGATTGCTCTTTCCATTGCCAAATTTTATCGATGAAATCTTCACGCCCGATTTCTTGTCGAGTGATACCTTGAGCTGCTAATTGACGCTCCACGACCATCTGTGTAGCTATCCCGGCATGGTCGGTACCGACTTGCCAAAGGGTATTGTAGCCATCCATCCGCTTGTAGCGAGTGAGGGTATCCATAATCGTGTGCTGGAAAGCATGCCCCATATGCAGACTACCAGTCACGTTGGGTGGCGGTATCATGATGCAATAGGACTCACCTTGTCCCGAGGGCTTAAAATAACCTTGTTGCTCCCATTGCTGATAAAGAGCTTGTTCGATAGCGTTTGGGGAATACGTTTTGTCCATAGAAACCTTCATATCGTTCTATTTTCACGAAGAAAACTGCACATCTTTGGCTTGTATTGTAGATAAATTCAAACCTAGACTGCGATATTGTTTAAAGCGTTCACGAGCTAATTGACGACCTTCATCATCACTGGGAACACGCTCAATAATCCTATTTGCACCGTTTAGCGGTGGCATCTCACTCATTAAATTGACGATGACAGCGGTACGCCTATTGGATGCGTTGACACCTTGCCAGCAAATTTCAACGGGGGCCCCCTGAGTGGGGCCCTCGCCAACTAGGTTATGCGGCACAAAGGCATCAGCAGGATGCTGCCATAAGGCTTGATCGAGCTGTTCGGCCAATTGCTGCGTTTGGCACCACACCCTTACGCTGCGATAGTCGCGCCAATGGCTAGCAATATGCTCACAAAAAAATGTAAGTTGCTGCTGTTCGTCTAGACCATCAAGAACGTAAAAGATGCACTGGCTCATATTAATCCTGAGTTAAAGCTTGCGTACGATTGATTATAAACTGAGTAAGCAAAGGTACCGGCCGGCCGGTCGAACCTTTTTTAGCTCCGCCACGCCAAGCTGTTCCGGCGATATCTAAATGAGCCCAGTTATATTTTTTAGTAAAGCGCGATAAGAAACAGGCCGCAGTAATGGTGCCAGCTTCGCGTCCACCTAAATTAGCCATATCGGCAAAGGGGCTATCTAACGATTCTTGGTATTCTTCCCATAGTGGTAAACGCCAAGCTCGATCTCCAGTTTGCTCTGATGCAGATAGCAATTCATGAGCAAGTGGATTATGGCTACTCATCAAGCCACTAGCGTGTGCACCAAGAGCTATCACACAAGCACCTGTGAGTGTTGCTACATCAATTACTGCATCGGGTTCAAATCGTTCAACATAGGTAAGGGTATCACATAATACCAAGCGACCTTCAGCGTCCGTGTTCAATACTTCAACCGTTTGACCACTCATGGTGGTTAGAATATCACCTGGCCGATAAGCTTTACCATCAGGCATGTTCTCGCAACCGGCCAAGGCACCAATTACATTAATAGGTAATTGCAGCTCAGCAATCGCATGCATGGCGCCAAGTACCGCAGCAGCTCCGCCCATGTCGTACTTCATTTCATCCATAGCCGCGGAAGGTTTAATCGAAATCCCACCAGAGTCAAAGGTTAAACCTTTACCAACAAGCACAATAGGGGCTTGGTCTGGTGCGCCACCTTGATAATGCATCAGGCTGAGAATTGATTCATGCTCTGAGCCACGGCCTACAGCCAGATAAGCGTTCATCCCAAGCTCAGCCATTTCTTGTTCGGTGACTGCCGAGAATGTAACATTGTCATACTTATCAGCTAATGCGGCGGCTTGCTCGGCCAAATACTGCGGCGTACAGATATTGGGTGGCATATTGGCGACATCCCGACAAACATGCATGCCTCTGGCTACAGCTAGGCCATGCTGAATAGCTTTTTCGCTTAGTGGTAGTTCACGACGCGTTGGCACGTTGAAGACTAACTTGCGTAACGGTCGACGTGGTTCTTCTTTGCGTGTTTTGAGTTGGTTAAAAGTATATAGGCTTGATTGTGCTGCCTCGACTGCTTGACGGACCTTCCAATAGGTGTCGCGTCCCTTAACATGTAATTCACTCAAAAAACAAACGGCTTCCATTGAGCCAGTTTCATTTAAAGTATGGATGGTTTTTTCAATAATTTGTTTATACTGACGTTCATCGAGTTCACGTTCTTTACCACAACCAACGAGCAGTACTCGCTCGCTGAAAATATTGGGAACGTTGTGCAATAGTAACATTTGTCCCGGCTTGCCTTCTAAATCGCCACGCCGTAGCAGGTTACTTAAGTAACCGTCACTTACTTTATCGAGTTGTTCAGCAACTCCAGATAGGCGGCGTGGTTCATAGACACCGACGACAATGCAGGCAGATCGTTGCTTCTCCGGACTGCCACTTTTTACGTTGAACTCCATAAGTGCTCCCGTTTGCTGCGGTTGACAGCAGATCGCTGCCGTAGAATAATTCTTGTGAAAATGACAAGTTTACTTAAAAATCGCAGTATTTCCAGCAAAAAGCTATGTTAAGAGTGGTCTCTAGTGCGCATATTTCGCTATTTAATCGGTGAAACATTTAAGTCTCAAATCGCTGTGTTGGTGGTTTTGATGACTATTTTCGTCAGCCAGAAGTTCGTTCGGGTGCTGGCTGATGCATCGGCGGGCGAAATTCCAAGCAACATAGTTATTCAGTTACTTGGGTTAAACTTGCCCGCATTGGCTGCGCTAATTCTGCCCTTAAGCCTATTTCTAGGAATCTTGCTAGCACACGGTCGGATCTATGCTGAGAATGAAATGAGCGTGCTGCATGCCTGTGGGGTGAGCGAGTGGTATGTTACTCGTGTCACCTTAGTTGTGGCTGTTTTATTAGCCCTTCTAACCGCTAGCTTGACCTTGTGGTTGGTGCCTTGGTCGCTAGAACAAGAACGTGTCGTGGAAGAAAAAGCACGCAGCGAAACAGGGTTAAGCGTTATCATGCCAGGCCGTTTTCAACAGGCAAGCAACCAGAAAGCAGTGATTTACGTGCAAGGGCTAACCGAAGACGGCAGTTTAGATGAAGTGTTTGTGGCGCAGTCACTGCGAGATGAAAAGGATCAAGTGGTTGGTACTAGTGTCGTTATGGCCGACAGTGGTAGTGTTTTAGCGGCCGCTTCGGGAGCACAAACCTTAGTGTTGAACAATGGTATGCGCTACGCCCAGAGTCATCTAGAAAAAGAGTATCAAGTGATGCAGTTTGACGACTATCAACTGCAAATAAAGGAACAAGAAGGCTCAGAGTATATCCGTAAACTAGAAGCATATAGTACCGCCGAATTGCTGGCAGAAGATAATCCTGAAGCCCATGCTGAATTACAGTGGCGGATTGCTATTCCACTAGCAATGCCGCTGCTTACTCTGATTGCGGTGCCATTGAGTAGGGTAAATCCTCGTCAGGGCAAATTTGCCCGAATGGCACCAGCTTTGTTGATATATCTGGGATACTTTTTGATTTTAATGGCTGCCCGCTCGGCGGTAGCTGATGGTGTTATTCCACCGGTCGTTGGACTGTGGTGGATTCATATCTTATTGCTCTTGTTCGGTGTGATCTTGATTGGTAAAGGTCGGTCGTTAGGGCTCAAGCTCCTCGCTAGCTTACGAGGAGAACGTTAATGTTTTCTATCTTAGACAAATACATCGCTCGCTCCGTGTTAGTTACGTCATTGTTGAGTTTGGCGGTATTGAGTGGGCTATCTAGTCTGATTCGGTTTGTTGAGCAACTCAAATCAGTCGGCAAAGGCACCTACAGTGTGGCAGATGCGGGCCTTTTTGTGCTTTACAGTCTGCCGCGAGATATTGAGGTGTTCTTCCCTATGGCTGCTTTACTTGGTGGCCTGATTGGAATGGGAATGTTGGCGAGCAATTCAGAGTTAGTGGTGATGTTAGCTGCCGGGCGTTCTCGTTTAAATATCGTTGCTTCAGTGATGAAAGCCGCGGTGATTATGATGCTAGCAGTTATGGCTATGGGCGAGTGGATTGCACCGCAATTAGAATCTCATGGTCGAGAACTAAGGGCCCGTGCGATATCAGGCGGCAGCCTAATTTCTGCTCAACAAGGTATTTGGGCTCGCGATGGTCAGCGCTTCGTTAATATTGGAGAAGTTGAAGATACAGGACGGTTACGCAACATCACTGTGTATGAGTTTGACCAGCAACAAGAATTGCAGGCCGTGATGCAAAGTGATTCAGCTATGTATCAGATTGATCGTTGGCGTTTACAAGGGGTTACCACCACCCGTTACGGATTAGAGCAGATTACTACTGAGCGCCGTGGTGAATTGTTATGGCAATCTAGCTTAACTCCGGACAAGTTAGGGGTGGTTACGGTAAAACCTGAGTCACTTTCTATTCGTGGACTGCTAGACTACTTAGACTATCTCACCAGTAATAGGCAAGCATCTGAGCGTTACGAATTGGCGTTATGGCGAAAAGTGCTGGCGCCTGTTACCGTAGCAGTGATGCTGCTGGTGGCGTTATCATTTATCTTTGGGCCGCTACGTTCTACGTCTATGGGCGCCCGGATTTTACTTGGTGTGATAACTGGTTTTGGTTTTCATGTCAGTAATGAGATATTTGGTCCTATGGCGCAGGTTTATCAAATGCCGCCAGTACTGGGGGCTCTATTACCAAGCTTAATATTTGCAATTTGGGCAATTTGGATGATGCAGCGCCGAGGAGCCTAGCATGGCGCTTCACTATCAAAACTAGAGTTCCTTCCAATAATACAACTGGTTAGCTTCTTTGGATAAGGTTACAAGTTCTGTCCCAGCAGCGTAATCATGCCAAGCTCGGCGATGTTTGAAATCTACGAGTACCCAAAGGTTACCTAGGCCAAAGCAACAAGTTAATACTCTAATCAAAGCTTGTTTTTTGGTAATCCGGTGGCCGTTGCGTTGTTGTACTTTTAGACGCCAAGCACGCATCCCAATAGTTTGTCCACTACGCCACCAGAACCAGCCAAAAAAGCCACCAAGCACTAGTAGTAGATAAATTTGATAAAACATGGATTGGTTCAACCAAGCGGCATGGTCCATCCCCGCTGGTAATTCTAACCAACCTAAGCTAGTGAGCAGTGCTGCGCAACCTAATGCTAGTGCAGACGCTAACATGATAATCGCAACCGCGACTAGCACATCATAAATCATGGCTGCAAGACGTCGTAAGAAACCAGCACTGGCAAACTCAGCATGAATTTGAGCAGTCGAGCGCGGTGCATCAGTAGGATTAGCATTAGCGGTATCGGTCATAGCAGTCTCTATTGGTAAATAAACGCTAATCATATTAACTAATATTCATCTCGCTGCCGAGTAAAACTGGTTGATTGGCTAGGATTTAGCCGATTGATTCAAGTTATGAATAAATCACTTGATTGGTTGCGAAGCATCAGTATAATGCGCTGCATACTTCAGTTAGCAACGCTAGCGCAAAACCCAGTGCCTGGGTGGCGAAATTGGTAGACGCAGCGGATTCAAAATCCGCCGTTGGCGACAACGTGTCGGTTCGAGTCCGACCCTAGGCACCATCTATTCAAAGATTACTCCGCGTATAATTTCTCGCTCCATGATGGGCTCGTCCTGCAAGGCTTCCGCCTTTAATTAGTGAAAGAAACTTTCGACACAGACATTATCCCAACAATTTCCTTTTCGGCTCATACTCTGAGTAAGCCCATTTTTTTAGCGCTTGGCAAGAGCTATACCTACGACGGCCACAACCGCCGTGTTAAGGTGGCAGGCAACGGTGATACCCGCTACTATCTCTACAGCCAGTCGGGGCAGCTGTTATTGAGCGAAGATAACGGCGTTCAAACGAACTACAATTACCTTGGCAATAGGCTTATCGCTGAAGACCGCCAGGCAACATCCACCTTTATCAATACAGTTAGGTTGGGCAGCCCTGTGGCAAGAATCACCAGCGCAGGAAGGGTAGAGAGTCGCCGGCAGTACCAACCTTTTGGTGACACTTACGAAGCGCCAAGCGACGACATCGGATACACTGGCCATAAGTACGATAATGACTTAGGCCTGAGTTATATGCAGGCACGATACTATGATCCAGTGGTTGGGCGGTTTTATTCGAATGATCCGGTTGGATTCAAAGATATACATAGCTTTAATAGGTATGCGTATGCGAATAACAATCCATATAAATATGTAGATCCAGATGGAAGGGAAGTATCAGTTGCTGCAAATTTACAAAAGGACTATAACGCAGCTAAAACTTATTTAACTTCAAAATCCAGCATAGCTAAGTCTTACTTCAATAGAATCGAAAGTAGTAGACAAACGGTTAGAATTGAAAGGACAAATGGCGGCTCTGAATCAACTGTTGGTGATCCTGTTATGGGCGACAAAATTGATTGGAACCCTCAAGAGGGATTAATTACAAGTGATGGTTCTCAATCACCAGCTACGGGACTTATTCACGAAATAATACACGTGTTAGTGAACGAAGCTGGAGTTCCGAATGAACAACAGGATCAGACTACAATTTTGAAAGAAAATGCAGTTAATTCACAAACTGGCGAAGGGACAAGGCGAGATCACAATGACGGTACTGTAGAAACTGTAAGTGGCCCGACTTGCAGGTCAACAGAAGATGGAGGCGAGGTTTGTGGTTAGGTTAAAGTATATTATTTTAACAATTATAGTTTTGCTTCAAGGATGTGGCGAATCTGGTCTGGTTGATATTTATTATGACGGATTTTGGACAAAGCATAGGGTTTATCAAAGTGAAGCTCAACTTGAAGAAAGCGCCAAAATAAAAATCACAAAACTAGATATAAAATTACTTTCTGATGAGGCATCAACATATCTTTTTGATAACTTTGGTGTAAACAACAAAGCCAAGATACCGGAAGACATAGTATTTATGGCTCTAATTCGCTCTCTAGATGGAAAATTAGAAAGAAAAATTATTGGAGACAGTATTTATCTTTATGACGTTACTAATAACTTGTTTAAAGTTTTGGACGATGATCAAAAAGATTACTTAAGGTGCTTTTTCACTAAACATGCGAGTGAACCAGTAATTGACGAAAAATTAGAAAGTCATTGTGCAAAGTATAAAATTTGACCTCACAGCCCCTTCGCGGGGCTTTTTTGTGGCCAATCGGAAATTGTTAACAACGCAGAAAGGACTGGCTGGTGTTGTATTCGATGATGGGTGGACGAACCTTTTTAAAGATCCAAATGACAACCGCCTTTGGGAATTGACATATAGCAGCTCCGACTCTCATGGTGGAGGAGCGCCAGTATTGAGTTTAGTATCTTTGGACGAGGCTCGATCCAAGTACACTAATTTCTCTGGTTAATGAGTGTTACTCTGATTTTGAATCCAAAGCCCCGCACTCGCGGGGCTTTGTTTTTTCTGGGGTAGCTGGCTTGGGGTTTTGTTTTCAAGACTGGCTAATCAGCTTAATGAAAAAATCCGTTTGGTGCCAAATTCAATTGGGTGATCTGCTCAGGACTGAAGCCTTGGCGAAGGAGTTCGAAGTCAATTATTTGCACTTGAGCCTTTTGTCCTTCGCCAATCAATTTATAGCAACTGCCACTCGCTGTAATGATAAATTGAGAGAGCAGCGTCAAATTGAGCGAGACGAGGCGATTAAGCAGGCAT
>NZ_JANFPJ010000015.1:0-84841 GCF_032227045.1 Pseudidiomarina fusca | reverse complement strand
CTGCCAATGTGGGTTGGCTAAATTATGAACAGCAAAGATCAACAGCAAAGATCAACAGGCCCTAATCAGTTTCAGGTAGCGGCAAGCTATGTGTTTGCTGAAGATGACTTCGTTGACGATGGCATCTCGCTAAGCTTGGCTTATGGCGATAAAAAACTGAAACAAACCCAGTTTCATGCAGCCATTGCCGTAGATGATAGTGTTAATGGACGCGATATCGTGCGTGCCATGGGGATGACCAAAGTAGGTGATACTCAGCTTGGTCTGTTGTGGCAAGATCAAGAAAATGTTGATGGTACTGGTCAAGCCGATGGGTGGGTCGCGAATGTGATTCAGCCGTGGCAGAATTTCAGTTTTAAATTCCAATATCAAATGATGGATTTTGACGATGGTGATAAATCAGCTATTGCCGCTGGCGCTGACTATAAACTCGGCGACAACACCACAGTTTACGCTTGGTATACCGGCCGTGATCTCGATAATATCGATGCACAGCAACGATACCTGGCGATTGGTATCGAGCACAAGTTTTAACTAGCAGCAAAGCAAGGTAAACTAATGCCATCAATTCCAACAGATGCAGATGATGGCGAACTTTATCTTTATCGCCGGCTACGTAGTCATTGGTTTACTGCTACAGCGTAGTCGGCAATTTCCACAAAATACCGGTCAAATTCTTAATGCCTACGTGATTTATGTGGCACTACCTGCCGTGGTGTTGCAGAAAATCCCTAGCCTAACCTTTGGCAAAGAGCTGCTTTACCCAGCCATTATGCCGTGGCTGTTATTAGTACTAACGGTGCCACTTATAATGTGGTTAGGTAAGTTGTTTAAGTGGTCGCGCAATACCTTGGGTGCCATGTTAATTGTCATCCCGCTTGGCAATACCTCGTTTGTTGGGTTTCCTATGATTGAGGCTTTTTTTGGCCCCGAGGGGATCCCATACGCACTGCTTTATGACCAACTAGGGTCATTCTTTATTCTCTCCATTTATGCCACCATTATTGCTGCGGTCTATGCTCATGATGAGGGGCAAGCAGCACAGCGACCTTCCTTGGCACAATTATTGATGAAAATCGCCAAATTCCCGCCTTTTGTTGCGCTTGTTGCAGCCTTTGCTCTAAGGCCCTTTAGTTATCCAGAAGTAGTGAGTAGTTTTATCGATTCGCTCGCCATTACCTTGGTGCCAGTAATCATGGTAGCGGTTGGTTTTCAGCTGAAATTCAGATTGCCACAAGAAGATCGAGGGCCATTGTACTGGGCTTTAGGTATAAAGTTAGTGCTTACTCCAATGATTGCCTTATTAGCTTTGTGGGCGTTTGATTTGCAGCAACTGGCGGTTCAGGTCACCATCATGGAAGCAGCCATGCCGGCGATGATTTCAGCCGGCGCGCTGGCTATTATGGCCGGCTTAGCGCCGATCTTATCAGCCGCAGTGGTGGGCTACGGAGTATTGCTGTGTTTTATCAGCTTGCCACTCTGGTTTTATCTGCTGCAATGGCTGGCTCAATCAATTTAGTCTCCAACCTTGGTGGCCTTAAACTCACCTTTGGCGACACGGACGTTAAACACCTGTTGTGGAGCAAGCTCAGCGGGGTCACGAATCACTTGGCCTTGGTCGTTCTGCAGCACCGCATAACCACGCGCAATAGTCTCTAAGGGGCTAACCACTTGCAGTGTTTGAATGGTGCTTTGTAGTCGCAGATGGGCTTGTTTTAGCACGCTGCGCATGGCGGTTTGTTGGCGCTGCTGCAATTGTTGCAATTGTAACTGCGCAGGTGCCAGTAGCCGTTTGGGATGAGCTGCTAGCAAACGTTGTTGCAGTTGTTGTTGATGTTGCTGATGCAATTTAGATTGCCGCAGCAGGGCAGATTGGGCACGGTTGCTGAGTTCATCTAAGCGTTGACTATTTTGCTGTAGCTGACGTTGGGGATGTTGTTGCTGTAAACGTTGCTGTAAATACCGTTGCTGGTGTTGCCAACTCGTCATTTGGGCCTGCCAAACGCGGGCTAAACGATGCTCTAAGTGAGTAATTACTTGCATGGTTTCGCGCTGATCACGGGTTACTAACTCAGCCGCTGCCGATGGTGTAGCTGCGCGTACGTCGGCGACAAAATCAGCAATAGTAAAGTCGACTTCATGCCCGATTGCCGCAATGGTCGGAATCGGGCAGGCAAACAACGCATGAGCCAGTTGTTCGTTATTAAAACACCATAAATCTTCTAATGAGCCACCACCGCGACTCACAATGAGTACATTAACCTCGTTTCGTGCGATTGCCCGTTGCAACATCTGTAGCAGCTCTTGCGGAGCACTTTGGCCTTGTACGCTAGCAGGGTAGATAATCACCTCTACCGCTGGGTCGCGGCGTTTCATTACGGCTAAAATATCGCGCACGGCCGCTCCTGTGGGGGAGGTGATCACGCCTACCCTATTAATGCGGGTCGGCAGTGCTTGCTTGGTTTGAGGATCGAACAAGCCAGCTGCTTGGAGTTTGGCTTTAAGTTGTTCGTATTGTTGCTGCAGGAGGCCGGCCCCAGCGTCTTCCATATGTTCTATGATCAGCTGATAATCGCCGCGCGGTTCATACACGGTCAATTTGGCCCGTACTAAAACCTGCATGCCTTGTTGCGGCTGTATCCGTACCCGTTGATTAGCATTGCGAAACATCGCTGCTTTAATTTGCGCACGCTCATCTTTTAAGGTGAAATACCAATGGCCAGAGCCAGGAGCGGCAAAGTTTGAAATTTCGCCAACCAGCCAAACCGAGCCAAAGCCCTGCTCTAATACTTGCCGAACTTCGCTATTAAGGCCATGTACGGTAAAGATGTGCGACTGCTGCATGATAAAACCCACTGGAAAGTTGAGAAATCAGTTTACTGAAAAGCGCTTTGCGAGTAAAATCTGCACGCAACATTAAGTCAGCCAGTGAGATGTTGCCATGCTACGAATTGCCCAAGAAGCTCTTACCTTTGACGACGTTCTTCTCGTCCCAGGACACTCCACCGTTTTACCCCATACAGCCGATTTGCGCACGCGTTTAACGCGCTCGATTGAATTGAATATTCCCCTTGTGTCAGCGGCCATGGATACGGTAACCGAAGCAGCATTAGCCATTGCTCTAGCGCAAGAAGGCGGGCTAGGCTTTATCCACAAAAATATGACCATTGCTGAGCAAGCCGCACATGTCCGTAAAGTTAAAAAATACGAAAGCGGTGTGGTTTCAGACCCAGTAACAGTTACTCCCGACACTACTTTAGGTGAAATCAGAGCGCTGGCCATCGAGCATGGCTTTCATGGATTTCCTGTGGTTGCAGAAAGTGGTGAGCTAGTAGGTATTATCACCGGTCGAGATACTCGCGCTGAAAAAGATGATAGCCGCTTAGTTAGCAGCATCATGACCCCTAAAGACAAATTAATTACCGTGAAAGAAAATGCTGGCAGTGATGAAATCTTAGGTTTGATGCATCAACACCGCGTAGAAAAAATCTTGGTCGTAAACGACGATTTTCATATGCTTGGCATGATCACCTTGAAAGATTTCACCAAAGCTGAAAACAAGCCTAACGCCTGTAAAGACGATTTAGGGCGGTTACGAGTGGGTGCTGCGGTAGGTGTGGGTCCAGGTACAGAAGAACGCGTAGCGGCATTGGTTGAAGCCGGGGTAGATGTACTGTTGATTGATACCTCTCATGGCCATTCACAAGGGGTTATTGACCGAGTGATGTGGGCACGCAAAACTTACCCAGACTTGCAAATCATCGCAGGTAATGTGGCAACGGGTGCTGGGGCGAAAGCCTTGGCTGATGCCGGGGTAGATGCGGTAAAAGTTGGGATTGGTCCTGGCTCGATCTGTACTACGCGCATTGTTACCGGTTGCGGTGTGCCGCAAATTACGGCTATTTCAGACGCCGTAGACGCACTTAAAGGAACCAACATTCCGGTTATTGCTGATGGCGGGATTCGCTTCTCTGGAGATATTGCGAAAGCTATCGCTGCTGGAGCTGATTGCGTGATGGTTGGCAGTATGTTGGCGGGTACTGAGGAGTCACCCGGTGAAGTAGAGCTTTATCAAGGCCGTTACTACAAATCCTATCGTGGCATGGGCAGTATTGGTGCTATGAATCAGCGTCACGGCTCGTCGGATCGTTACTTTCAAGCAACGAACGAAGCAGAAAAACTGGTGCCTGAAGGGATTGAAGGTCGCGTTGCGTACAAGGGACCGATTGCCACTATTATTCATCAACAAATGGGAGGTTTACGTTCAGCCATGGGCTTAACCGGCTGTGCCACCATGAAAGAAATGCGCACCAAACCGCAGTTTGTCAAAGTAACAGCGGCGGGTATGGGTGAATCCCATGTGCACGATGTGCAAATCACCAAAGAAGCACCTAACTACCGGATGGGATAAGCAATCATGCAAGATATTCATGCGCATAAAATATTAATTTTAGATTTTGGTTCGCAGTACACTCAGCTGATTGCTCGCCGTATTCGTGAACTAGGTGTTTATTGTGAACTTTGGGCTTGGGATGTGAGCGAAGCTGATATCCGCGAGTTTAAGCCGAACGGTATTATCTTGTCAGGGGGGCCCGAATCTGTCACTGCAGCTGACTCTCCGCGCGCACCTGATTACGTGTTTAACGCTGGGGTACCGGTATTTGGTATCTGTTATGGCATGCAAACCATGGCGGCCCAGTTAGGTGGTCAAGTGCAAGGCTCTAGTGAGCGTGAATTTGGCTATGCGCAAGTAGAACGTATTGCGCCCTGTCCACTGTTTCATCACATTGAAGATAGCGTTCACGAAAGCGGCAATCCTAGCATTGATGTCTGGATGAGCCATGGTGATAAAGTGATTGAAATGCCACCGGGTTTTACCCTTGTGGCGCAAACACCAACCTGCCCGATTGCGGCTATGGCCGATGACACCCGCGATTTTTATGGTGTGCAGTTCCACCCCGAAGTAACTCATACGCGCCAAGGGATGCGGATGCTAGAGCACTTTGTGGTAGAAATCTGCGAGTGTGAACAAAACTGGACGCCGGCACACATTATTGATGATGCAGTTGCTCGAATCCGAGCCCAAGTAGGAACCGGAAAGGTGGTGTTGGGCTTATCCGGTGGGGTAGATAGTTCGGTTACTGCCATGCTGTTGCACCGTGCCATTGGTGACCAG
The DNA here is from genome assembly GCF_032227045.1 of Pseudidiomarina fusca. Lineage (NCBI taxonomy): Bacteria > Pseudomonadati > Pseudomonadota > Gammaproteobacteria > Alteromonadales > Idiomarinaceae > Pseudidiomarina > Pseudidiomarina fusca. The sequence goes on along the minus strand of NZ_JANFPJ010000015.1, from coordinate 79,665 downwards.
TTAACCTGCGTCTTCGTTGATAACGGTCTGTTACGCTGGCAAGAAGCAGAGCAAGTTATGGAAATGTTTGGTGACCACTATGGTCTAAATATTATTCATGTTGCTGCCGAAAATCGTTTCTTAGATGCCCTTGCTGGTGAGCAAGAGCCCGAGGCTAAACGTAAAATTATTGGTCGTGTGTTCGTTGAAATATTTGATGAACAGGCGAGTCTAATTAAAGACGTATCTTTCTTAGCCCAAGGTACGATTTATCCGGATGTGATTGAATCGGCTGGCTCGAAAACGGGTAAAGCCCATGTGATTAAATCTCACCATAACGTAGGTGGTTTGCCGGCCGATATGAAGCTGAGCTTGGTGGAGCCATTACGTGAATTATTCAAAGACGAAGTGCGTAAAATTGGTCTTGAGTTAGGGTTGCCATATGACATGCTTTATCGTCACCCCTTCCCAGGACCAGGCTTGGGCGTAAGGGTCTTGGCTGAAGTTAAGAAAGAATATTGCGACTTGTTGCGTCGTGCTGACCACATCTTTATTTCAGAATTACGCAAAGCTGGTTTGTACCATGAAGTAAGCCAAGCTTTTGCGGTCTTCTTACCGGTACGTTCAGTTGGCGTTATGGGTGATGCTCGAAAATACGATTGGGTGATTGCACTACGCGCCGTAGAAACGATAGATTTTATGACCGCACGCTGGGCACATTTGCCATACACTCTGTTAGAAACCGTATCTAATCGTATTATTAACGAAATTGATGGTATCTCACGGGTGGTATACGATATTTCCGGCAAGCCGCCAGCTACCATCGAGTGGGAATAGGCTAAGATGCTGCGAGTTCTGCTTAGCTGTTGCTGGTTGTTATTGATAGTTGGCTGTACGCCAGCTCCAGAGCCCAGTCAGCTAGAGCAAATCAAAGCCCGCGGCGTATTAAAGGTAGGGACCTTGATGGGTCCCTCAACCTATTACCTTGATGCCAATGGCGAAGCAGGCATTGAAGCGGCCTTGGCGCAGCAATTTGCTGATGAACTCGGCGTAGCCCTAGAAATGGTGCCGCGCTATAACGTCAAAAACTTACTCGATTTACTGGCTAACAACGAAGTAGACCTGTTGGCAGCTGGGTTAGATCGTACTCCCCAACGCGACCAACTGTTTCGTTTTGGCCCTCCTTACCTTGAGGTAAGCCAGCGAGTCATTTACAAACAAGGCTCGCGTGATCGGCCGCGCAGTTTAACCGAGCTAGATGGTGAACTGGTGGTGGTGGCTAACAGTAGTCACCACGATTGGCTGCAAAGTATTAGTAGTGATTATCCTGAGCTGAAATGGCGCGCGACTGATGATCAAGACACCCAAGAGCTTCTGCGCCGCGTCATGTTAGGTGAGATCGACTTTACCATCGCGGACAGCAATACACTTGATATCCAACGTCGTTATTACCCCAATCTAAGCGTGGCCTTTACGGTACGAGACCGAGTTGATGTGGGCTGGATGCTAGCATCCCAGGTGGATGGCTCTCTTTATGCTGAAGTGATTGATTTTTTTGGTGAACTGCGTGCGTCAGGCCAGTTGGCACAGTTGATGGACCAGCATTTTGGCCATGTTGCTAACTTTAATTACGTGGATGCTAGTTTGTTTATTCAAGCAGTAGAAACTACCTTACCGCGTTACCGCGAGATGTTTGAACGCCATGCAGGTAGTCTCGATTGGCGTTTATTGGCCGCTATCAGCTACCAAGAAAGCCATTGGAACCCGCGTGCTTTATCGCCAACTGGGGTTCGCGGCATGATGATGCTGACCCTGCCTACGGCTAAGGCTATGGGCGTAACCAGTAGACTTAACCCCGAGCAAAGCATTCGTGGCGGAGCACGCTATTTTGAGCGAATGCTGCAGCGAATTCCGGCCCGTATTCAACATCCTGACCGCATTTGGTTTGCGTTGGCTGCCTATAATATTGGCTTTGGCCATCTTGAAGACGCACGGATTTTGACTCAGCAGCAGGGCGCCGATCCTGATCGCTGGATAGATGTGAGAAAACGTCTACCTTTATTACGACAGAAAAAATATTACCGACAAACCAAGTATGGTTTTGCTCGAGGTGATGAACCGGTGCGGTATGTAGGAAACATCCGTCGTTATTATGATACCTTGATTTGGCTTGATAGCCGTGGACGCATTCCAGCCAAACCCATGCAAATTCTGCTTCCGCAAGGTAGTGGTGACGAGATGAACTAATGCGTAGAAACCGTCGGTTGGTGTCGCCTGAAAGACGCCGTGCTTTGCTAAGAAAACGTCATCGATTACAACTGGAGCGCCGCCAAAAGTGGTTCCGGTTGTGTGAGAAAACTGATAATTGACCCTCGATAATTTGGAGAGAGATCTGTGGAAATAGTACGTGGCGCTCCGGCCTTGTCAGAATTTCGTACCGAAAAGCTATTGCAACGATTACAGGCTGCTGAGCTTCCGGTTACCGAAGTTTATGCAGAATTCATGCATTTTGTAGATGTAGCCCAAGCGCTCGACGATGCGTCGCGTGAGGTATTGGGGAAATTACTCAGTTATGGCCCTTCGATGGCGCAGCACTTGCCTGAGGGTAGCTTACAAGTGGTGGTGCCACGCCAAGGAACGATCTCACCTTGGTCATCAAAAGCAACGGACATTGCGCATAACTGTGGGTTGACCCAAGTTAAGCGCATCGAACGCGGTATTGCCTACTACCTCAGTGGTGAGCTGAGTGTTGAGCAATTAGCTCAGGCAGCCGCTTTGTTGCATGATCGTATGACCGAAATGGTGTTGGCAGAATTGCAGCAAGCAAGCATCTTATTCGAACATGCCGAGCCGGCTCCACTGCAAAGTATTGATATTTTAGCTGGTGGTCGAGCAGCCCTGGCACAAGCCAACGTGACCATGGGGCTAGCGCTTGCGGATGATGAAATTGATTATTTGTTTGAGAATTTCAGTGCGTTAAAGCGTAATCCAAACGACATAGAACTCTATATGTTTGCACAAGCAAACTCTGAGCATTGTCGCCACAAAATTTTTAACGCCGATTGGACTATTGATGGCGAGCAGCAGCTTAAATCATTGTTCAAAATGATTAAGAACACCTACGAAACGCACCCTGAAAACGTGTTGTCGGCATATAAAGATAATGCTGCGGTGATGGTAGGGTCTGAAGCTGGGCGCTTTTACCCATACCCAGCCGGCAGCGCCGCCGCAGGTGAATACAGCTATTTTCATGAGCCTATTCATATTTTAATGAAGGTGGAAACCCATAACCATCCTACAGCCATTTCACCGTATCCGGGTGCCGCCACGGGGTCTGGGGGCGAGATTCGTGACGAAGGTGCAACGGGGCGCGGCTCGAAGCCTAAGGCCGGGTTGGTTGGTTTTACCGTGTCTAACCTGCGTATTCCTGGCTTTGAACAGCCTTGGGAAGAAGACTTCGGTAAACCAGAACGGATTGTTACCGCACTGGATATTATGCTCGAAGGACCCTTAGGTGGCGCTGCTTTTAATAATGAATTTGGCCGCCCAGCTTTAACAGGTTATTTCCGTACCTATGAAGAAAAAGTAACCAGCCACAACGGCGAAGAAATCCGTGGTTATCATAAGCCTATTATGATTGCCGGCGGTATGGGGAATATTCGCGAGCAACACGTTGAGAAGGGTGAGATTCCGGTCGGCGCCAAGCTTGTGGTATTAGGCGGCCCGGCCATGAATATCGGTTTAGGTGGCGGTGCGGCATCATCGATGGCATCTGGTACCTCTACCGAAGATCTCGACTTTGCTTCGGTTCAGCGTGATAACCCAGAAATGGAGCGGCGCTGCCAAGAAGTGATTGACCGTTGCTGGCAACTGGGCGACAAGAACCCCATTGCATTTATTCACGATGTAGGCGCTGGTGGTTTGTCGAATGCCATGCCAGAGCTGGTGGGTGATGGTGGCCGTGGTGGTATTTTTGACTTACGTAAAGTGCCCAACGATGAGCCAGGTATGTCGCCGCTCGAGATTTGGTGTAACGAATCGCAAGAACGCTACGTGATGGCTATTGCGCCAGAACATATGGATGTTTTTGAACAGATTTGTCAGCGTGAGCGGGCGCCATTCGCAGTGATTGGTGAAGCCACTGAAGCGCAACATTTAACCATGACAGATCCGGTATTTGCTAATAAGCCCATTGATTTGCCACTGAACGTGCTACTTGGTAAACCACCGAAAATGCATCGTGACGTAAGTTCAGCGCAAGTTCAGGGACAAGCGCTTGAAACCAGCTCAATTAAGCTTAACGACGCCGCCAAGCGCTTGTTACGATTGCCAGCGATTGCAGAGAAAACCTTCTTGATTACCATTGGTGATCGGTCTGTGACTGGTTTGGTTGCGCGTGACCAAATGGTGGGACCATGGCAAATACCTGTAGCCGATGTGGCGGTAACTGCTGCTAGCTACGATACCTATGCCGGTGAAGCTATGGCCATGGGTGAACGCACACCACTGGCGTTATTAAACTACGGCGCGTCTGCACGGATGGCCGTGGGCGAGGCTTTGACCAACCTTGCTGCCGCTGATATCGGCGATTTAAGTTTTGTAAAATTGTCGGCAAACTGGATGGCTGCTGCTGGTCACCCAGGCGAAGATGCTGGTCTCTATGAAGCAGTCAAAGCGGTCGGTGAAGAACTTTGTCCAGCGCTTGGAATCACCATTCCGGTGGGTAAAGATTCGATGTCGATGAAGACTCGCTGGCAGGATAGTGCCGGTAATGAACAAGCAGTAACCGCACCGCTGAGCCTTGTCATTACTGCCTTTGGTCGCGTACGTGATGTGCGTCGAACGCTAACCCCGCAGCTGCGGATGGATAAAGGCGACTCTAAATTAGTCTTGATTGATTTGGGGCAAGGGCAAAACCGTCTGGGTGGTTCAGCGTTAGCCCAAGTTTATCGTCAGTTAGGTGATGTCACGCCTGACGTGGATGACGCCGCCTTGCTGAAAGGCTTCTTCAACGCCATCCAACAACTGGTGCACAACAAGCAATTACTGGCCTATCATGATCGCTCTGATGGTGGTTTGTTTGTGACGGTGGCAGAAATGGCCTTTGCTGGTCATTGTGGGGTTGAAGTAGCCCTTGATGAAGTTGGTACAGACGATCTTGCGGCACTCTTTAGTGAAGAATTAGGCGTTGTCATTCAGGTAACTGTTGAGGACTTGCCGGCAGTGCAGGCAGTATTTGCTGAACATGGGTTAGCTGATTGTGTGAAGGTTATCGGTCAGCCTGTGCGCGAAGATGTGGTGCGATTTAATCGCAATGGACAAGAAGTGCTGTCTCATTTGCGTAGTCACTACCGTGCTGTGTGGGCAGAAACTACTCATCAGATGCAGCGTTTACGAGATAACCCAGAGTGCGCTGACGAAGAGTTTGAAGCTAAGCAAAACCTTAATGATCCTGGTTTGTTTGCCGAACTGACGTTTGATGTGGCTGAGGACATTGCGGCTCCGTACATCAATACAGGGCGTGATCCTGTGGTGGCTATTTTGCGTGAGCAAGGGGTGAACTCGCACATGGAAATGGCCGCAGCTTTCGATCGCGCCGGCTTTGCTGCGATTGATGTGCACATGAGTGACATTTTAAGCGGTCGCATCAGCTTAGATAAGTTTGATGGTTTAGCTGCTTGTGGCGGTTTCTCCTACGGTGACGTACTAGGTGCAGGCGAGGGTTGGGCGAAGTCGATTTTATTTAATGGCCGTGCCCGCGATGAGTTCAGTGCTTTCTTTGAACGCCAACGCACGTTCGCGCTAGGGGTGTGTAATGGCTGTCAGATGTTATCAAATCTGAAAGAACTAATTCCTGGTGCAGAAGCTTGGCCACGTTTTGTTACTAACCGTTCAGAGCGGTTTGAAGCGCGTTTTAGCTTGGTTGAAGTGCAGCCTAATGACTCGTTGTTCTTCTCTGGTATGGCTGGCTCGAAAATGCCAATTGCGGTATCTCATGGTGAAGGGCGGGCTGAATTTAGTGGCAACAACCTAGAGTTAGTACAGCAACAGCAATTAGTGACCTTGCGCTACATTAATAATAAGGGCCAAGTTGCTAGCAGCTATCCGGCTAACCCCAATGGAACCCCAGCAGGGATCACCGGGTTAACTACCAGCGATGGTCGAGTGTCTATTATGATGCCGCATCCAGAGCGGGTATTCCGAACTGTGGCTAATAGCTGGCATCCGGAAGAATGGGGTGAAGATAGCCCGTGGATGCGTATGTTCCGTAATGCTCGGGTCTATCTAGGCTAAGATAGTCCTGCGTAGGACACCAGCAAAACCCGAGATCATGTAAGCAGCTGTAGACGCTTACTTGGTCTCGGGTTTTTCGTTATTGGATCGGTGTAATTTCTCAGCCGCTTGTTGCGCGCGGCGTTGTTTAAAAAAATCCTTTAATTGCTGCGCACAGCTATCTGCTAGTACGCCACCTATAACCTCAACCTGATGATTCATACTGCTGTGGTTTACTACTTGGATGGCGCTACCCGTTGCGCCTGTACGCGGATCGCTGGCGCCAAACACGAGAGTTTTGATGCGGGCATGAGTGATCAGCCCAGCACACATTGCGCAGGGCTCTAGGGTCACATATAAAGTCGTGTCTACCAGGCGATAATTATTTAGTTTTTGACCAGCTGCGCGAATCGCCATCACTTCTGCATGGGCGGATGGGTCATGCAAATGAATCACTTGGTTAAAGCCTTCACCGATAATTTCACCTTGTTGTACTAAGACAGCCCCCACGGGGACTTCACCCAAGGCTTGAGCCTGCTCGGCTAGTTGGCGTGCACGTTGCATAAAATGCTGGTGCTGTTGGTTGGAGTCGAGCATAGATAGAAAGACGCTTCGTTGTAAAATGATGGCCTATCATAAAAAAAAGCCCCCGCAGATGCGAGGGCTTGTTTCAACTATAGCGTTATTAGGCTTAGAAATCGTATTTAAAGCCTAAACGGATGCTCCACAATGATGGTGCACCTGAACGACCTTGTACGCCGTCAATACGTGAGCTCAATGACTCAAATACATATTGGTTTTGGTCGTTAATTGATACGTTAGCTACGCCAATTGAACGAGGGAAGCTTGCTTCATACAACACGCCCCAATCATCGTTTAACAGGTTAGTTAAGTTATCAACCACAAAGTACAGGCTTGATTTGTGACCATCGGCAAAACCAGGTAGGTCTTGTTCGAATTTGAAGTCAACTTTGTGCCACCAGCTGCTGTAGAACTCGTTACGAGGTGCAATACCACCAGCGTACTTGTCTAAGCCAGCTTCTTCGATAAAGGCAAAGAATTTGTCAGTATCAAAGCCAGCAGCAAAGATTGCATTCGGGTCAGTTAAACCCGTTGGTACGTATAACAATGCACGAGCAGAGCTAGTGATATCACCGAACACGTTACCGTTCATAGTGTAGCTGTACGGACGACCTTTGTTAGCGCTACCGAATAAGCTGAACTTAGTATCGTAACCATCTAACCACTCAGTGGTGTAGGTAGCACGGAAAGTAAAGCGGTGTGGAATTTCGTAGTTAGAAGTTGCCACGCCTGGGTTTTGTAAATCAGCAGCCGCTACGTTGGTGTAGTTTGAGTAAGCTACCGAGCTGGTCATTGGGTTAACGTCTTCAGCTTTGTTCCAAGCGTAAGCCAAGGTCCAGTCTAAACCAAAGTCATGGGATTTGCTTACCGCCAATGACAATGAGGTTTGCTTACCAGAGTCACCATCAACGTTGGTTAACAAGAAGGCATCAGAGCCTGAACCGGCATAGATTGGACGACCGTCTGGAGCTGTATCCACTTGCGTACGGCGTAAGTCTTTGATGATTGCAGCATTGTCTTTTTCAGTGTGCAACAAGTCAGCCATGAAAACATAGCCGTTATCAAAGGCGTAGGTGGCACCAATGGCATATTTCCATTCTTTAGGTAATTCAAAGTTAGGATCTAATGCGTTAACAGGGCCAACACCAGCAGCGTTTGCTACTTCGTCATACATGGACTGTGGAATGTCGATTAATGGATTACCAGAGCCAGTGTGAGGGATATCAAACAGGCTGCCACCATTTAAGAACAGGTTTGATTCGTACAAGCTCACGCCGTTGTTTGAGTAGTTGTTAGACAACCAAACGTTCGGGTTACCGCCAGAATACAAACCAATACCACCACGTACTTCAAGCTCTGGGCTTACTACCCAGTTCACGCCTAAGCGTGGCTGTACTAAACCTTCACCGTCTAAAGTAGCGGTGTTGGCGTAGCCATAAGTGCTTTGGAAGTTAGCGTTCAGCGCTGGCTCATCACTGGTGGTGTACCAGTCATAACGTAAACCAGCAGTTAAGGTTAAGTCTTGGTCGATAAAGTAGTATTCATCTTGTGCATACAAGGTGTTTACTGAGTACTTGAATTGACCAGCACCATCATTTGGATCGTTACTACCAGCGGCGTTTTCATAGATCACGCGGCTAGGAGTACCAGCTTCAAAGGCATCGATAGAGGCAAACCGGAACTCACCTTGTGCTTCTTGAATAAACAAGTTGTACACGTCGTAACTTTCGCGCTCATAACCGAAGGTGAAAGTATGATCTTCATACAAGTAAGTACCAGCAACTTTGAAGAAAGTTGTGTCGTAGTACAACTTGTTGGCATGACGAGAGTCGTCAGCACCAAGATAAATAGTGTTGCCATTGTGGCGGATTTGAACTTCACCTACTTCAGTACCGCCAAGTGGGTTAACGCGAGCGTCTAACTCAGAGTAACCAGCACGAATTTCGGTAGAGAAGTTGTAGGTCCAGTCTGAGTACAACTGTGCTACATAAGAAGTGAATTTAGAACCGCGCTCATAGAAGTGGTTAGAGAATTCTAGTTCGTTGTCATCACCGTCAGACTCAGCGATAGAGTAACCGTCGTTGTAGTTGTAGGTAAAGGCCGCACGATGCTGGTCATTAATGTACCAGTCTAATTTCGCTAAGAACTTCTCGTCTTCTACTGGAATACTAGCTGGGAAACCGCCTGGCTCGAAGCCGTAAACATCACGGGCGATGTTAGCAATTCGGTCAAGATCTGCTTGCGTAACGCCTAGTACTGGCGTGGCTGCAGAGCCATCTTCTGGGCCGCGATCGAACGTATCAGCGCCTTCTAGTTTTTCATAAGCAATGAAGGCGAAAAGTTTATCATCAATTAATGCGCCACCACCGTTGAAACCGTAACGACGTTCATTGAAAGCACCTACGTTGATCGAGTCACCTTCAAGCTTATCGCCTTGCAGGCTGTCGTTGGTGTAATCAAAGAAAACGCTACCAAATAGCTCGTTTTCACCTGATTTGGTTACGGCGTTGATGTTACACGCGGTAAAACCACCGTATTGCACGTTAAAAGGAGCTAACTCTACTGCTACCTGTTCAATAGCATCATAAGAGAAAGGCATCCGCTCGGTAGGGTAACCACTTGAATTCAAACCAAAGTTATCGTTCATGCGCACGCCGTCAACAGTCAAGCTGTTGAAACGCGGGTTAGCACCGGCGCACTGAATGTCACGTGCGTTAGTTTCATTGATATAGATACGCGGGTCATTACGTACAATATCTTTGATGTCGCGGTTTACTGTAGGAGCACTTTGCAAATCAGCTAGGCTGAAGGTTGCAGTTGGACCATTAGTACCAGAAGTCGTAGTGAGTTGCGAACCAGTGACAGCAATGCGTTCTACGGACTGCTGAGGCACTGCCACGCTTAAGTTTTCGGTCTCGCCCAAGGTTAAGAAGACGTTCTCAATAACCTCGCTGTTACCCATCGCATCGGTGACAGTTAACGTGTATGGACCACCTACGGCAAGGCCGCGGGCAGAGAACAATCCATTGTCGTTAGCTGAAAGTGTACTAGTAGTACCGGTGCGTTCATCCTTTAACGTTACCGTTGCATTCGCGATAGCTTGTCCGGTTGCTTCGCTCGTTACCACACCACGAATACTTGATGTAGTTTCTTGCGCAATGGCCGCTGAGGAAATCCCGATAGCCAAGGCAACTGCGGCGGCTATACGGCTGGGTTTACTATTGAACATGATGTTGTTTCCCTAGTTGTGTTAAACAAACAGTTTTATCAATAAAAAAGTTGGGTTGCGAAGTGTAGGTAATAACTATGACAAATTGATGACTTTGTCGTTTAAAAAAAGCCCCCGCATTGCTGCGAGGGCTTCTGTATTGCTAAATTAGAAACGATAGCGAACACCAATCTTGGCCTGCCATGATGAGCGAGTAGGCTCATAACGGGTAGGCGATTGGTTCAATACGTCCCAGCCGTCGCCACTGTTATATGGCCGACCATAAACGTAACGGCCTTGATCGTCGATATTGACAGAGGCGATTTGACGCGCGTTATCACCGAAAGGTAAGACGTGCTTCTGGCCTGCATCTTTATCGAACAGAGCAATCAGGTTACGAACGTTGATGTAGAACTCGCCCTTATGGCCGTCAACAAAACCTGGAATCTCTTGCGAGAATTTAAAGTCTAGGTTGGTGGTCCAAGGAGCACGACGAGTGTTACGTGGAGCGTAACCGCCAGCATATTGATCAAGACCCGTTTCTGCTAAGTAACCAGCAAAAGTGTCATAGTCTAAACCGCCGGTGTATACCACGTTCGGATCATCGGCACCTGTTGGAATGTACGGCAAGTAGCGAGCAGTACTTTCGAAGGTTGATTGGTCACCAAACTTGTTGAAGCGGAAGGTGTCTAGCACATAACCCCATGGACGACCTGAGTAACGTTCCCAGAATAAGCCAAAGGTAGAAGTGTAGCCACTGAACAATTCAGTTTTGTAGGTGATATCGGCCATCAAACGGTGTTCAACCATGTACGATGCCGTACCGGCTTCAACATTGTTCGGGTCGATAGCAACTGGGTAACGGAAGTTAGATACCGCAGTGCTTGAACTACCTGCTACTGCTTCTTGTACGTCTTGGTTGGTGTAGCTAGTACGTAAGCTTAAACCGTTGTCCCAAGCTTTACCAAGAGTTGCAGTAAAGATACGGCTGTTACCACCGTCACCATTGGTCAACATCAGGTCATAACGCTCAACGCCGTTATCATCGCCTGGAGCCATTGGTTCGTGGTCATCTAATGGATCGTCAACAACATAAATTGGACGGCCGCCGTCAGCAGTAGTTACCGGGTTACCGTTTTCGTCAAGTAATTGACGACGCGCTAAATCTACCCACTGCACGTCATCTTTACGACGGCTGTAGATGTATTCTGCACTCGCAAACCACTCTTCGCCCATGAATGGGATATCGAAGCTTTCGAAATCAACCGCTAAGCTGGCGCGCCAGTCGGTTGGTAACTCGAAGTTTGGATCGATAGCATTTACGTAACCGTCTTGAGTTAATGATTGTTGTACTAACTCAGGAACAGTCGTTGGGTCTACGTTGTTGCTGTAAACCGAAGATGGCAAGCTGCTGGTATTGAACTGCGAGAATGCCATACCGCTGTTGGTATACGAGTTGGATACCCATACGTTTGGACGACCACCGCCGTAACGACCGAAGCCACCACGTACTTTGATATCGTCAGCTGCTTGGTATTTGAAACCAAAGCGCGGCAAAATTAAGTCTTTACCGTCTAAGTTTTCAGTGTTGGCGAAGCCATAACGCTCAGCAAACAATGGGTTATAAGTTGGCTTGTCTTTTGCGAAAATACGCTCGTAACGCACACCAAACGTTAACTCAAGATCCCAAGTAGGAGCCCAAGTGTCTTGCAGGTATAGCGCTTGATAACCTTGAGTAAAGTCGGCCGCAGCATCGTTTACGTCACCGGTTAAGCTGCCCGCGTAATAGAAACGGTTAGCAGTTTTGTTACGGAAGTTATCTAGGCTCCAGAATTCCCATGAACCCAACGCGTTCTGTACGAACAAGTTGTAGATATCAGTAGAAGAGTACTGGTAACCAAATGACAACGCGTGGTCGCCAATTAAGTATTCACCGTTTAATTGCAATTCTAAGGTGCTGTTTTCACCGTAGTTAGCATGGCGTGAGTAGTCAGGACCAAAAGTGATTTCGTTACGGTCGCCATCTACTTGGACAGTAACAGAACCCATGGTGCGGCCGTTCATTGGCTCTTGCAAAGCTTCAACATCTTTGTACGACAATTTCATGTCAGTTGAGAAGTTAGAGCTCCAGTTTGAGTACAGCTGCAACGCGTAAGCATTTAAGGTTTGCTCGTTGTTGTACCAGCTAGAAGATAAAGCTAATGAGCTATCGCTACCGTAATGGCCACGAATTGAGTTACCTTTGGTAGCCTGATAAGTAAAGGCTGCACGGTGCTCATTGCTGATGTTCCAGTCTAATTTCAACAACAATTTTTCGTCGTCTTCTTCAGCTGGCATGTTCCAGTCGCCAAGTTGGCTATCGGTTAAGCCGTATACTTCACGAGCGATAGATAAAACTTCTTCTAAAGCTTCTTGAGATACATTGGCAATGTTAGATGCATTTGAGCCGATAGGACCACGATACGGGCTTTCTGATTCGCTCGATTTTTCGTAGTTAGCGTAGAAGAATAAGGTGTCTTCGATGATTGGACCGCCGATACCGATACCGTAGGTTTTCTCATCATAATCTACGTTTGGTACGCCAGAGCCTGGCTCATAAATAGATTCGCTAGGGTTACCAGCTAAAGAATCGCTAGTGTACTGAACGAATACAGAACCTTTTAATTCGTTGGTACCAGATTTGGTTACCGCGTTAACTTTAGCACCAGTAAAGTTGCTTTCTTTAGCGCTAAACGGCATCACATCAACGTTAATTTGTGCAATAGCGTCGATTGAAATAGGTGAACCTTGGGTTGGGTAACCGTTGTTGTTCAAACCGAAATCATCGTTCTGGCCGATACCGTCGATAGTGATTGAGTTGTATTTTGGGTTGTTACCAGCAACAACTAATTGGTCGCCGTCGCCAAGCTGAGTGGCTAATGGGTTCAAACGAACGATTTCTTTTAAGTCACGGCCGTAAGTAGGCAGTGATTCAATTTGTTCTTGGCCAAACGAGCTTGAAGAACCGTTGTTCATTGAAGCATAGTTGATGGCGCGACCAGTAACGCTGATACGCTCAGCAGCTTGAGTCTCAAGTTGCGCATTCAAACGGTAAGTTTCGCCTAATTTCAGGTAAACTTCTTCGTAGGTGGCGTCACGGTATACGTCTGAGTCTAAGGTTACACGGTAAGGACCGCCAACACGCAGACCACTGGCAATAAATGAACCTGATTCGTCAGTCGTTACTTCTAAACGACTGCCTGAAGGCATGTGTTCGATTACTACTTTGGTGTTGGCTGCGCCAGCACCTTGTGGACCGACAATAGAACCACGCATTGCTGCAGAGGTATCTTGTGCAATAGCAGTTGCTGAGACTAAGCCCAATGCAACGGCGATAGCACTGGCGGTGCGTGTTAATCGCATAGATGTACTCATCTTTATTTCCTGGGTTGGTTGCTTTTAATAAAAATCGAGTTAAGGCATAACCGCTTGTTTTGACGCCTTAATGACATTCGTGCGCATTTATAGCACGCAGATATGTCAAAAATGTGACAATATTTTACGCAATTTTCTTTTCAATTGCATCGTTAAATTAGAACCTTTATTGTTTTTATTTGTCTCAGTTCTCCCACTAACGGAAATCATCAAGTGAAAAAGTCAATCTTAGTGCCTGTTATAGCGGCATTTGCAGTAGTTTTGACCGGATGTGATATGGCCAAACCAGAACCTGTTGAACCGGTAAGCTTACGCGTGGCAACCTTCAATGTCAGTATGGATGCTTCCAATTATCTACCGAACGACAAATTGGTCGCGGAAGGGGCCGGTGCATTAACCCATGCGCTTGCTGACCAACATCCACAAATTCAAGCAATAGCCGAGATCATTCAACATGTTCGGCCTGATATTTTGGTACTCAATGAATTTGACTATGTGCCAGCTGAGCAAGGCATAGAGGTATTCTTAAAAGACTATCTGGCGCATAGCCAGCGTGGTGAGTCTCCGATCGATTATCCGTACTACTTCATTGCCCCAGTGAATACCGGTGAACCTAGCCCCTTTGACTTGGATCAAGATGGCCATGCTAGCGGTGTAGGCAACGATGCTTGGGCGTATGGCAATTATCCAGGACAATACGGGATGGTGGTGCTGTCTAAGTATCCCCTTGCTGATGAAGCGATTCGTACGTTTCGCAATTTCAAATGGAAGGATATGCCGGGCGCGCTGCAGCCACTTAAACCCGGAACTCAAGAACCTTGGTACCCAGCCGCAGCTTGGCAAGAGTTTCCGTTAAGCTCAAAATCTCATTGGGATGTGCCGGTCATGGTCGGTGATTTTGCTTTGCACTTGTTAGTGAGCCATCCTACGCCGCCGGTGTTCGACGGGCCTGAAGATCGAAACGGCCGTCGCAATCATGACGAAATCAGATTCTGGGCTGATTACCTCCAGCCGCACCTCAGTGATTACATCTACGACGATCAGGGTCGCAGCGGCGGTTTAGCTCCACAACAGCGGTTTGTGGTAGCGGGCGATTTAAATGCGTCAGTGGAGAGCACCGATAATTATCCTGGCACTATTGCGCAGCTGTTGCAGCACCCGGCGGTTCAAGCAGAGCCCACGCCAACCAGTGCTGGCGGCAGCGCTCACACCCCGAACAATCCTCATGCCGCAACTCATACGGCCGGATGGCGTAAGCGCGCTGATTACGTGCTGCCATCAGTCTATGGTACGCGGGTGATTCAAAGTGGTGTGTTTTGGCCGACAGTAGGACAACCCAAGGCAGATTTAGTAAGTGAACGGCAACGCTCTTCAGACCATCGATTAGTTTGGGTGGATCTGCAACTTATTGCCGCAGAATGAAATAAATGTCATCTATTTGCAGCATTTTCATAAAAGTGTCATAAAGTATCTGAATAATTGGCGCTGTTGGAAAATAACAGGTAACGCACATGTCTAGAAAGATACTGATTGTTGAAGACGAAGCTCCGATTCGTGAGATGCTGAGCTTCGTCATGGAGCAGCACGGCTATCAAGCTGTGGAGGCGGGTGACTACCAAACAGCCCTAGAAAAAGTGGTTGAGCCCTTCCCTGATATGATTTTGCTGGATTGGATGATTCCTGGTGGGTCTGGTATTCAGTTAGCGAAAAAGCTAAAAGGCGATGATTTTACCCGCTCGATCCCGATCATCATGCTAACGGCACGAGGCGAAGAAGAAGATAAAGTACGTGGGTTAGAGGTGGGTGCCGATGACTACATGACTAAACCTTTCTCGCCAAAAGAGTTAATGGCCCGCATGCGGGCGGTGTTCCGCCGTGTCGCGCCAACTGCGTTAGATGAGCCGCTCGAGGTAGAACATTTGAAGTTAGACCCAGTATCGCATCGCGTGAGTGCTTTTAATGACCGTTTAGAAATGGGCCCCACCGAGTTTAAATTACTGCACTTTTTTATGACTCATCCAGAACGGGTTTATAGCCGTGAGCAACTGCTAGACCATGTGTGGGGCACCAACGTTTATGTCGAAGACAGAACCGTTGATGTGCATATACGACGTTTGCGCAAAGCGTTAGAATTGCATGGTCATGATCGCCTCATTCAAACCGTACGGGGCGTCGGTTATCGGTTTTCAAAAAACTAAACAGCGATAGACAAGCGGATGCGCACCAATGGATAGACGCTACTCGGTTTTCTTTATTCTACGGGGCTTACTGTGGTATGTGCTGCCGTTAGCGGTCGTTGGTGCGTTGTTTGATGTGTTTTGGCCATTGATGGCCATCGCTTTGTTTATGCTGGTGGCTTGGCATTATTATTATCAATACAAATTGGTGGATTGGCTGTGGCATCGACGCACCTTGTTACCGCCAAATGCTCCCGGCAGCTGGAGCTATATCTACGATGGCATTTATCGAACCCAGCGTCGTAGTCAGCAACGCCGCCGCGCCCTCGCTAGGTTACTGCGCCGTTTTCGTGAAGCCTCAGAAGCCATACCCGATGCTGCTATCGTGTTTCGTAAAGATGGTAGCCTCATTTGGTGTAACAAGTTAGCGCAATTCTATTTCGGCCTGAAATGGCCGGCCGATACCGGTATCCGTTTACCTAACTTAATTCGTCATCCTGAGTTTGTTGCTTATTTGCAAGCAGGCAACTTCAACGAAGATATGCACCTTGCCTCGCCTGTTCGTGAAGAAGTTGAGTTAGAAGTTCGCATCATGCCGTACAGTGATGATCAGTACTTACTGATGGCGCGCGATGTAACTCAAATTAAGCGCTTAGAACAGATGCGTAAAGAGTTTGTCGCAAACGTATCGCACGAACTAAAAACGCCACTGACCGTATTGCAAGGTTATCTCGAGATGCTTGAGCAACCGGAGTCGATGCCGCCAGCGATGCTCAGCAAAGCTGTGCGAGACATGGACGCGCAAAGCACGCGCATGCGCAACCTAGTTGACCAATTGTTATCGATGTCGCGTTTAGATGTTCATCGGACGGATATTTTTGAGCGCAAAGTGGATGTTCCAGCCATTTTTCGGCAGCTAAAACTCGATGCCGAACGTCTTAATCAAGACAAACAGCACAGCATCGAATTTGATATCGCTGAGGTGAGCATGTTTGGCATTGATGATGAGATGCGCAGCGCCTTTGCCAATCTAGTCACTAATGCTATTCATTACACGCCACCGGGCGGGCACATCAAAGTACGTTGGCAGCCAGTGGCTAACAGCATGGAGTTTAGTGTTACTGATAATGGTCCTGGGATTGGTGGTGAACATATCCCGCGTTTAACCGAGCGCTTTTATCGGGTAGATAAAGATCGTAATAGCAAAAAGGGTGGTTCAGGGCTAGGTTTAGCCATAGTGCAGCAAGTGCTTGAGCATCATCATAGTAAGCTTCAAATAGATTCGCAGCTGGGGCGAGGGTCTAAGTTCTGGTTTCGGATTTCAGAAGAGCTTGTCATAAAAGCATCATAATTTCGTCATAGTTGTCATTAAACTGTCACATTGACGACTTAAACTCTCCGGTATGAACTCAAAAAACTGGTGTCACTTAGATTGACTAAGATGAATACAAGACAACTCTCGGAGTTATTATGAAACTTAAATCTGCAATGATTGCCCTTAGCCTAAGCGCGGTTGTGAGTGCTGGAGCTTACGCACAAAAAGCAACAGATGACCTACCTGAATATGAAAAAGTAAGTGGCCTATCAGGCAACTTATCATCGGTAGGTTCAGATACTCTGGCGAACATGATGACCTTTTGGTCGGAAGAATTTAAACGCATGTACCCTAATGTAAACATGCAAATTCAAGCGGCCGGATCTTCTACTGCGCCACCAGCGCTGACTGAAGGTACTTCAAACTTTGGCCCTATGAGCCGTGCTATGAAGGCGAAAGAAATCGAGGCCTTTGAAAAACGTCATGGCTACAAGCCAACCCCAGTGCGTGTTGCTATCGATGCGCTAGCGGTGTTTGCGCACAAAGATAACCCGATTGAAGGTTTAACCATTGCTCAAGTTGATGCGATTTTCTCGAGCACTCGTTTATGTGGTGCCAACGAAGAAGTTCGCCGTTGGGGCGACCTAGGTTTAACTGGCAGCTGGGTGAACCGTGATTTGCAAATTTACGGTCGTAACTCAGTATCAGGAACCTACGGCTACTTCAAAGAGGTTGCCTTATGTGATGGCGACTTCCGTAATAACGTTAATGAACAGCCGGGTTCTGCATCGGTAGTACAGTCGGTATCAACATCGCTTAATGCCATTGGCTACTCAGGTATTGGTTACATGACCTCTGGTGTTAAAACGGTGCCTTTAGCTGTTGAAGAAGGCAGTGAATATGTGGATGCAACTACTGAAAATGCATTAGCCGGTAAATATCCGTTAGCACGCTTCTTGTATGTTTATGTCAATAAGCATCCAAACAAGCCGCTTGACCCAGCAACCGCCGAATTCTTAAAAATGGTTCTATCTAAGCAAGGCCAAGAAATCGTTGATAAAGACGGGTACATCCCAGTACCACGTGTGGTGGTAGAGCAAGAACTTGAGCGTTTAGGCTTAAATTAAGCATTGCCCAAAAATCCCTCAGCCAAGGCTGGGGGATTTTTTTATGTCCGTAACAAAACTCCCCTTTAAATGGAAAGGTTACGCATGATGGGTTGTTGCAGAGAAATGAGTGTTTCAGTGGCTTGAACTTCCGCAATAGCCTGAATTTTATTGATCAATAAATCTTGCAGTTCGCTGATGGATGGCACCATCACTTTAATAAAAATACTGTATTGGCCGGTGGTGTAGTGCGCTTCCACCACCTCAGGTAAAGCCTGTAGTTGCTTTAATGCGCTTGGGTAATCGCCTGCTTTAGCTAAATTAATACCAATAAAGCAACAAACATCAAAGCCTAACTGTTTGGCATTAACATGCACGTGAGTGCCACTAATAATGCCGGCTTGGCGCATTTTTTCAACGCGTACGTGCACCGTTGCAGGGCTCACCTGTTGCTGCTTAGCGATTTCCGCATAACTGGTTTTGGCGTTCTGTTGCAAAGTACGCAAGATGTCTTTGTCTAATTTGTCGATCATTTATTTGGCTCGTAGTTAAAGCATGCGATATTAGATAATATCTATTAAAATAGGCTTTTTATCAACATTATCTATCGCCTAATGCAACTTTGATTAAAGGCTATTGAGATTCATGAATTTTATGGTGATTATTGTTTATCTCTCTCATGCTTAGCCGAAGGGTTAATGTAACTAGGATAAATAAAATGACCGGATATTCAGAACAACTCAAATTACAACAGCAAATTGCTAAGCTATATGCCTCTATCACAACTGCATTGGCGCAAAGCTTAAGTTTAACTGAAGTGCAGGCGCCGCTGATGGTTGCTAGTGGCTCTGGCTTGCAAGATAACCTCAGTGGGATTGAGCAGCCGGTGCGGGTCTTTGTGAAAGCGCAGCAGCAAGATTACGAGGTAGTGCACTCCCTAGCGAAATGGAAGCGTAGTGTGTTAGCGCTACTCGAGTGCCCGGTTGGTACCGGTATTCTGACTGATATGAAGGCCTTACGGCCGGACGAAGAGGCGCTGACAGCGCGGCATTCAGTGTTGGTCGAACAATGGGATTGGGAGCAGGTGATCCTGCCACAGCAGCGTTGTGTTGCTTATTTACAGCAGTGTGTGCAACACATCTATCAGGTGTTACGCAAGGCGCATCAGGCGTTTGCACCCAGCCCGATAAGTCTGCCCGAACAGGTCACGTTCATTCATGCAGAGCAGCTCCGCCAAGCCTATCCGCAGTTAACACCGAAGGCCCGCGAGCGAGCTATCACGCAGCAACATCAGGTGGTGTTTATTACGGGAATCGGCACCACTTTAGGTGATGGTAGTCTGCATGATAAGCGTGCACCGGATTACGATGACTGGAGTACGGTCGCTAAAGATAGCCAAGGCTTAGCTGGGCTTAACGGTGATTTATTGGTGTGGCATCCACAGCTAGATGATGCGTTAGAATTATCATCGATGGGAATACGGGTGGATGCTAGCGCGTTGCAGCAGCAGTTAAGCCTGCGCAGTTGTGAAGGCTATGCGCAGCAGGCTTGGCATCAACAACTGTTGCAAGGTGCTTTACCTTTGTCCATTGGCGGCGGTATCGGACGCTCTCGCGTAGCCATGTGGATTTTACAGCAGCATCATATCAGTGCAGTGCAGGCTCCAGCTATTGAACTGCAGGCGTTATGCGGTACCCAGGCTGCATGACAGAAAAGTGTCAGTTATATGACAGCGCTGTAACATAACTGTCATAGAAGCCGTCTATACTATGTCGTAGATAAAAATGGTAGTTAACCTAAATCAACGAGGCAGCAATGGCGGCATCACCACGCGGACAGTTGGGAGCCAGTAATGTGCGTTTATTTAAAGACCGAGCAGCGCGCTGGGGGGTAACCTTTGGTGGCGGCTTGGTGTTAATCGCACTTCTCCTAATTTTCTTTTATCTCTTGTATGTAGTCGAGCCCATTTTTCGTGGGGTTGATATAGAACAACAGCAGTCTTTTGCAATTCCTGGCCAAGGCGAAACCGTGGCGATGGGGATGGAAGAACAATCTGAGATAGGCTATCGCTTTGATAACCTAGGCGGCTTGAGCTTCTTTGCGTTGAAGCAAAAGCCAGGTACTGATTGGCAGCCAGGGCAAGTGCTGTTGCAGCAACAGGTGGCTGAGCAACCCACCGCATTTGCGGCAACACAGCCACAGAATAAGCGCTACGTCTACGCTGTTGCCGATGGCAAGGCTCGCGTCATCGAGCCGAAATTTCGTACCCAATTCAATAATGGCCGTCGCTTAACCACTCCGGTCGTTGATTTTGCCAATGACGGTGAGCTTTATCAGGTAGATCCGCAAGGGCGTCAGCTACAGCAAATTGCCTATGAGTACGACGGCGATTCGTCACTGTTTGCAGCGGTCACCTCGGATAACGTGGTGGTCGTTAATTACTTACAAGCCACCAAGAGCTTCTTGACGGGCGCGGTAGAGTTAAAAGCGAAAGTAAGTGAATTACCAACCACTGGTAACGTAGATAACCTGGTGGTAACGCCCGATTTGCGCCAAGTATTTGTGCGCCAAGGCAACCGTTTTGCGGTTTATGATGTGTCGCGCACCGGGAGCGTGAGTGAGCGTCAAGTACTCAATGTTGATAAACGTCGTTACGGTGCTATCACCAGCATGCAGTTGCTAGCTGGTGCTAGTTCCGTGTTATTTGGCCATGACCAGGGGTTAATTACCCAGTGGTTTGAAGTGGCTGGAGAAAACGGACGTCAGTATCAATACATTCGTGAATTCAAGGCCGGTAATAGTGCCATTACGGGGTTAGTTGCTGAGTACTATCGACGTACGTTCTACGCGCTCAACAGCGACGGGCAAGTTGGCGTCTTCCATACCACCTCGCAAGCGGACCTTTATTTAGCAAAACCAGAACAGTTGCATGCTGAACAGCTGGTGATAGATCCTCGAGCAAACACCTTGCTGATGCAAAGTGGCAACCAACTGCACAGCTTTAAACTCGATAACGAGCACCCCGAGGTGAGTTGGAGCGGAGTCTGGCAAGAGGTGTGGTACGAAGGCTACCCAGAGCCGCAGTATGTGTGGCAATCCACCTCAGGCTCAGATGACTTTGAGCCTAAGTTTAGCTTGGTTCCTATTTCTTTCGGTACCATCAAAGCTGCCGCCTATGCGATGTTATTTGCCGTACCTATTGGTTTAGCTGCCGCCGTCTACACTGCCTATTTCATGTCGCCAGGGGTGCGCAAAGTAGTGAAGCCAACGGTTGAAATCATGGAAGCGTTACCCACGGTTATCTTGGGCTTCTTAGCGGGGTTATGGCTAGCGCCGCTCATTGAGACTTATTTGCCGGGTATTGTGGCGACCCTGATTTTAATTCCTACGTCGATTATTTTAATGGCGTTAATCAGCTCCAACTTACCTAAAGCATGGCGCAGCAAGTTTACCGATGGCAGTGCTGCCTTAGTGCTGATTCCGGTGGTGCTATTAGCTGGTTGGTTATCATTTGAATTATCGCCATGGATAGAGTCCACCTTCTTTGGTGGTAACGTGCGCCAATACATCACCAACGAGTTAGGCATCACGTTCGATCAGCGCAACTCGCTCGTTGTGGGTATCGCCATGGGCTTTGCTGTGATTCCAACGATTTTCTCGATTGCCGAAGATGCGGTGTTCAGTGTTCCTAAGCACCTGTCTAATGGTTCGTTAGCCCTGGGTGCAACCACCTGGCAAACCCTCACCAAAGTCGTGTTGTTAACTGCCAGCCCTGGTATTTTCTCAGCAGTGATGATGGGCTTAGGACGCGCAGTAGGTGAAACCATGATTGTGTTAATGGCAACTGGTAACACGCCCATTATGGATTGGAACATCTTCGAAGGAATGCGCACCTTGTCGGCCAACATTGCGGTAGAAATGCCAGAGTCTGAAGTAGGTAGCTCGCACTATCGCATCTTGTTCTTAGCGGCTTTTGTGTTATTCATTTTCACTTTTGCGTTTAACACGGTGGCAGAGCTCGTGCGCCAGCGGTTACGCGATAAATACAGTTCAATGTAAGTATGAGGATTTCCATGAATACTTGGTTTAAATCAGGAAAACCCTACATTTGGCTCACCGCTGGTGCAGTAAGTGTGAGCTTAATTGCGGTCTTAGGTTTGCTTGCATTGATTGCGTGGCGTGGGCTTAGCTTCTTTTGGCCAGCGGCCATTCATGAAGTAGAAGTGCAAGCCAATGACGGCTCGAAGCGGGTCATCATTGGTGAAATCTACGACCGTGAAGAGGTGAGTCTGGAGCGTTTGCAAGAATCAGGCGTGGCGCTAGATGGCTATCAGGAAGATACGTTAGAGCGATTGCTGTTTAAAGTAGGTAATCGTGAGTTTGTCTCCCTTGATTTTATGTGGGTGATGGAACCTCAAATTATTCGTAACGAGACGCCTAGCGATTTAGCCGTGATTGAGCGTTCAAAAGATGGCAACTTCTATGGTTATGTGGTTGATGTTATTGAAAATGGCCAATCAGTAGCCACAGCTGAATCCATTCGTACGGTATTGTTCGAGCGAATTGAACGAGCGGTTGCGTTAAATGAGCAAGCTGCTGATTTACAGCAAGGCGAGATTGGTGCCATCAACTATGAGTTGAACCGATTACGCCTAGAACGTCGAGCGCTAGAACTCGAAGGCCAGTTAACCGCAGCTGAAGAACAGCGCATAGCAGCAGCCGAAGAAGCCCAGCGAGCGGCGTATCGGGAACTGGAGCAGCAACTCTTTGCTTATCGTGATCAAGCAAGCCGCGATAGCGTAGTGATGCGCGACATGCGCGGTGAAGAAGTGACCATCCCTATGTATCGGGTGCTGGATGCGACTTTCCCCAACGATATGGGATGGTTTGCAAAAGTGGCGCACTTCTTTACTCAGATCGGTAAATTTATTACTGAAGATCCACGTGAAGCCAATACCGAAGGCGGCGTCTTTCCAGCTATTTTTGGTACCGTATTTATGGTGCTATTAATGTCGGTGATTGTGACCCCGTTTGGCGTTATCGCAGCGGTTTATTTGCACGAATACGCGGGCAAAAATGCTATCACACGCTTGATTCGTATCGCTGTGATCAACTTAGCGGGTGTGCCTTCGATTGTGTATGGCGTATTCGGCTTAGGCTTCTTTGTATACATGGTGGGTGGTTCACTAGACCAAATCTTTTATCCAGAGGCCTTGCCTAGCCCCACTTTTGGTACTCCAGGGGTGATGTGGTCTGCTATTACCTTGGCTATTTTGACGCTACCTGTGGTCATCGTTTCTACCGAAGAAGGTTTATCACGCATTCCTAGTACCTTGCGTGAGGGTAGTTTGGCCCTAGGAGCCACCAAGGCAGAGACCTTATGGCGCATCATTTTACCGATGGCATCGCCAGCGATCATGACCGGCTTAATTTTGGCGGTAGCGCGAGCGGCCGGTGAAGTAGCGCCATTGATGTTAGTAGGGGTAGTAAAATCAGCGCCAATGTTGCCCGTTGATGGAAACTTCCCGTATTTTCATTTAGACAGAAAATTTATGCACTTAGGCTTCCACATTTATGATGTTGGCTTCCAAAGTCCAAACGTAGAAGCGGCGCGACCGCTGGTTTATGCAACCTCATTTTTATTGGTGACTGTGATTGTCGGTCTCAATTTGACCGCGATCAGTGTGCGTAACCACTTACGTGAAAAATATCGTTCGCTTGAGCACTAATTAGTGTTTGTAGCCATAAAATTTAAGCGCAGAAGGTTGATATTATGATTTCGGTAACTCCGACCAATACCCAAGCAGGCTCGTTAGATTTAGCTAATTTGAGTGCTGCAGATACTGCTTTAGAAATTCAGAATTTAAATTTGCACTACGGCGAAGCTCAGGCTTTGTATGATATTTCAATGAAGATCCCGAAAAACCGTGTGACTGCTTTTATCGGGCCGTCAGGTTGCGGTAAGTCAACGCTGTTGCGTTGTATCAATCGGATGAACGATCTCGTTGAAATTTGTAAAGTGAGTGGTGAAATTCGCCTCCACGAGCAAAACATCTACGCTAAAAATGTCGATGTTGCAGCTTTGCGCCGCCAAGTTGGCATGGTGTTCCAGCGCCCGAATCCGTTTCCTAAATCTATTTATGAAAACGTGGTTTACGGGATGCGCCTACAAGGGGTGAACGATCGTCGCCGTTTAGATGAAGTGGTAGAGCGTTCGCTAAAAGGTGCAGCACTCTGGGATGAAGTGAAAGATCGCTTAAACGAATCAGCGTTTGGCTTATCAGGCGGTCAGCAACAACGTTTAGTGATTGCTCGCGCGATTGCCATAGAGCCAGAAGTGTTGTTGTTGGACGAGCCAACCTCAGCCCTAGATCCTATTTCTACGCTCACGATAGAAGAGCTTATTACCGAGCTCAAAGAGCAGTTTACTGTGGTGATCGTTACTCACAACATGCAACAAGCGGCACGGGTGTCTGATCAAACTGCCTTTATGTACATGGGTAAGTTAATTGAATATGCTGATACCAACACCTTGTTCACGACCCCACAAAAAAAACAAACGGAAGATTACATCACTGGACGTTACGGTTAATTAGGAGCAGCCCATGGATAAAGTAAATATGAGCCGGCATATTTCCGGCAAATTTAATGAAGAATTAGAAGCTGTTCGTAACCAAGTATTGAGTATGGGTGGGCTGGTTGAGCAGCAACTGCGCGACTCATTGATTGCCATAGAAAAATCAGATCATGATATGGCTCAGCAAATTTTGCAGCGCGACTATAAAATCAACGCACTCGAAGTGCAGATTGATGAAGCCTGCGTACAAATTATTGCAAAACGCCAGCCAGCAGCGAGTGATTTAAGATTAATCATCGCAATTTTTAAAACCATTTCAGATCTTGAGCGAATTGGTGACGAAGCAGAGCGCATTGCGCGTGTGGCACTAGAAAGCTTTAACAATGACCAGCAGCAATTTTTGGTGAGTTTGGAAAATCTTGGCCAGCAAGTATTGTCCATGTTGCATGGCGTGCTTGATGCCTTTGCGCGGATGGATCTAGACTCGGCCTACGAGGTTCACCAAATGGATGCCCAAGCCGACCGTCAATACGAGGCTCTTACGCGGCAGTTGATGACCTATATGATGGAAGATCCGCGCGGTATTCCTAAGGTCATGAATGTCCTTTGGTCAGCCCGTTCACTCGAGCGTATCGGTGATCGCTGTCAGAATATTGCGGAGTACATTATTTTCTTCGTGAAAGGAAAAGACGTGCGCCATGTGTCACCCGAGTCGATGGAACAAACGGTTAAAGGAACACGTTAACTCGTTTCTTAAAGACACAAAAAAGCCGGTGGCAGTGATGCGACCGGCTTTTTTATTGAATAAAGCTTGTTAGTAAAGAACTCGTGCCTTAATGGTGCCATCAATACTGCGGATCGCAGCGAGGAGGTCGTCGGCGATACTGCTCTTAGGCGGCGTTTCTATGTCAATGACTACGTAACCTACCTCACTGTCGGTTTGTAAGTATTGACCCGCCACGTTGATATTGTTGTCCGCCAAAATTTGGTTGATGCGGGTTAGCATACCTGGGCGGTTGTGGTGAATATGCAACAAGCGGCGCGCTTTATCATGAGTTGGTAAAGCAACCTCAGGAAAATTAACCGCAGACAACGTAGAGCCATTATCTGAGTAGCGGACTAGCTTTCCGGCAACTTCAATACCGATATTCTCTTGTGCTTCTTGGGTTGAGCCACCAATGTGCGGGGTTAAAATACAATTGTCTAAGCCACGCAAGGGCGACTCAAACATTTCGTCATTGCCTTTGGGCTCCACCGGGAAAACGTCAATCGCAGCACCTGCGAGGTGACCGGATTTGAGTGCATCAGCCAAGGCGTTGATTTTCACAACCGTGCCTCTGGACGCATTAATTAACACCGCGCCAGGTTTCATCTGCGCTAATTGCTCAGGACCGATCATCCATTGTGTTTGCGGTGTTTCGGGTACGTGTAGGGTTACTACATCAGCTTGCGCTAACAGCTCGGATAAACTGGCTAGCTGCAGGGCATTACCTAAGGATAATTTGGTTTCGATATCGTAATAACGTACTTGCATGCCCAATTGCTCGGCCAGCACACTTAATTGGCTGCCAATATGACCGTAGCCTATGATACCAAGAACTTTACCGCGTGCTTCAAACGAGCCTTTGGCGGCTTTATCCCAGCCACCACGATGGGCCGCTGCATTTTTCTCAGGAATACGGCGTAACAGCATGATCATTTCTGCTAGCACTAATTCGGCAACACTACGAGTATTAGAGAAGGGCGCGTTAAAGACCACCACCCCATGCTGGCGCGCAGCAGCTAAATCAACTTGATTGGTGCCAATACAAAAACAACCGACAGCTACCAGTTTTTCTGCTGCTGCGAAGACTTTAGCGGTGAGCTGGGTGCGCGAACGAATCCCAATAAAATGGGCCTCTTGGCATGCTTCAATTAGTTCAGCTTCAGCCAGTGACGTTGGCAGCGCGCGAATATTGGTGTAACCATGTTGCTGTAACACTTTGATGGCGCTGTCGTGCACGCCTTCAAGCAATAAGATATTGATCCTATCTTTCGCCAATGACACCTGTGGACTCGCTAAATGAGACATTGTTACTCCAGAATTTGTAAACCGTCGCTACCGGCGATAATGGCAATGTTAGCGCCACGCTTAGCAAATAGGCCGTTGCTAACAACGCCTACGATATTATTCAATTGTAGCTCTAGTTGAACAGGGTCTAGGATATCAAAGTTGTGAATATCCAGAATGATGTTGCCGTTGTCAGTGACAAACCCTTGACGCCAGACGGGGTCACCACCTAGTTTCACGATTTCACGTGCGACATATGAGCGCGCCATGGGAATCACTTCAACGGGTACCGGGAACTGGCCAAGTCGGCCTACTAACTTGGATTGGTCGGCAATACACACAAACTGTTGGGCAACTGCGGCAATGATTTTTTCGCGGGTAAGAGCGCCACCGCCCCCTTTAACCATGCGTAAGTGCTGGTCAAGTTCGTCGGCACCATCAACATAAACGGGTAAATCTACACAGTTATTGAGTTCAATCACCTCAATGCCGTGAGCTTTTAAGCGTGCTGTTGAGGCTTCAGAACTAGATACCGCAGCTTCAATATCTTGTTTGATGGTAGCGAGAGCATCAATAAAATAATTAACCGTAGAGCCGGTGCCAACACCAACCACAGTATTGGGTTGAATGTACTTAAGTGCGGCTTCGGCGGCTTGCTTTTTGAGGGCTTCTTGAGCGGTAGACATGGTAGATTCCATAGTGAGTTAGCTATGGCTTTTCAGTATACAGTTTTACCGCAAAAAGTCCCAAACTTTTGCTGCAGTGATCACCTTATTTAAGGGGATATCCCAAGGGTTCACCGGCAGCTTCGGGGTTTGCTGGCAGGTCAGCGCTAGCCCAATCACTTGCAAGTGCGGGTATGCTCCGCGATGCCAAGCTGCAAGGGTACGATCGTAAAAGCCACCGCCCATGCCTAAGCGATTGCCTTGGTGGTCAAATCCCACCAGTGGCACCAGCAAAATATCTAAGTAAGCAAGTGGGGTGATATCTGCTACCTGCAACGCGGGTTCGGGAATGTGGTATTTATTGGGAACCCATAAGGTCTTCGGATGCACTTGTAAAAACAATAAATGACCGGTGTTGACTGGATGCAACACGGGCACCGAGAGTTGGTGTCCCATGCTTATCAAGCGTTGGTTCAGTTGAGGGGTCGGCAACTCCGCTTTAACACTGATGTAACTACCGATACGCTTGGTTTTTTGCAGCTCTGGTAGCGCCAGTAAGTGCTCGCATACTGCAGCAGCTTCTGCAGCTCGATCGGGAGCAGAGATAGCTGCACGTTTAGCCAGAAGTTGTTGACGTAATTGCTGTTGTTGCACGGCACTGATATCCTTGGCTTAATAACTAGAGCTCAATAACTAGCCAACCCATAACTAGCCAATCCATAACATAACAAAAAGAGTTATATCATGAAGCCTGTTCTGTTCGCCACGTTACTTACTTGTTTCTTGTTGGGAGCTACCGCAGCTCCTGCCCAAGCTGATTCAGCGAAAGCACCATCGCGCGCAGAGCAGGGCGAGGGGCCATTTCAGCGCTTAATTTTACGCGGAGTGACGCTCGTTAACGGTGAAGGCGCTCCGGCCCAAGGCCCAGTTGATATCGTGGTGGAGCAGGACCGCATCGTGCGTATTGTGAGTGTTGGTCATCCTGGCGTTCCGATAAAAGCACAGGGCCGACCGCAAGCACAACCGGGTGACCGTGAACTGGATTTAACCGGCAAATATGTTTTACCAGGCTTTATTGATATGCACGGGCACATTGGTGGCTCTGCTGACGGCATACCCGCGGAATATGTGTTGAAGCTGTGGTTGGCTCATGGCATTACGACGGTGCGTGAGCCGGGCAGCTTTAATGGTCTAGCCTGGACTAAATGGCACCAACAGCAAAGCCAGAGCAACCAAATCGTCGCACCGCGGATCATTCCATTTGTTGGTTTTGGCATGGGAGCCGAAGAGCCCATCTTTACTGCAGAACAAGCACGTACTTGGGTGCGTCAAATCAAACAACAAGGTGCCGCAGGCATTAAGTTTTTTGGCGCCACGCCCAAGGTAATGGCGGCTGCACTGGATGAAGCTAAACAGCAACAGCTGGGTTCGATGATGCACCATGCGCAACTGAATGTGGTGCGCACCAACGTGGTGGACTCGGCGCGTTTGGGTTTAGGAAGTATGGAACACTGGTATGGCTTGCCAGAAGCGCTCTTTAGCGGGCAGACCATTCAGGATTACCCAGCAGATTACAATTACAACGATGAGCAAGATCGGTTTCGGGCCGCGGGACGGTTATGGCAGCAAGCCGCGCAGCCTGGTTCAGAGCGTTGGAACCAAGTGCGCGACGAATTGATAGCCCTAGACTTTACTATCAATCCTACCTTAACCATCTATGAGGCTAGCCGTGATCTGATGCGTGAGCGTCAAGCTATCTGGCATGAGGAATACACCTTGCCGCAATTGTGGGACTTCTTTACCCCAAGCCGTTATGCCCATGGCTCTTATTGGTTTGATTGGACCACTGATGATGAAGTGGCATGGCGCCAAAATTACCAGTTGTGGATGACTTTTCTCAATGACTTTAAAAACCATGGCGGTCGTATCACCACGGGTTCCGATGCGGGCTATATTTATAAAATTTACGGGTTCGGGTTTATCCGCGAATTAGAATTACTGCGAGAAGCCGGCTTTAACGCATTAGAAGTGATTCAGGCTGCAACCTTAAATGGTGCACAAGAGCTGGGTTTAGATGACGATATTGGCAGCATCGTGGTTGGCAAAAAGGCCGACATGATCGTTGTGGATGAAAATCCATTAGCTAACTTTAAAGTGTTATACGGTACTGGGCACTATAAGTTAGACGACAATAATCAGCCGATGCGTACTAAGGGGATTCGCTATACCATCAAAGACGGCATCGTCTACGATGTCCAAGAGCTGCTCACCGACGTTCGCCGTATTGTGCAAGAGCATAAACGCACGAACAGCATCGCGGATGAATAACGAAGCGTACGAATAACGAACTATCTTTGAGAAGGGTGACTACCCAAAATGCCGCTGCGTGCCTTGGCCCTTGAACCCACTGGTTCAAGGCGGGGCGCAATTGAATCGACCGCAGGCTTCTCGATACGAGTCGAGCTTGCACAATAGCCGCTCAGTGAGCCCCTATACTACTAGCATCGGCTCAGGGACATCGGCGTGCTGGCGAACATTCCAGGTAGTCATTGTCTTGCATGCTTAACTGCACTCATCGAGTCAGCGAAGCGAACTTGGGTATTCTAACGTTTTGGGCCTTGCTCTGTCATGACCTGTTCTAAGGTTTCTTGCAGTAATTTTAGCTTTTCTTCCAAATCTTCGACCTGTTTGCGCAATTGTTGTTCAACTTGTGCGCCTTCGTGCACAAGATTGAGCGCAGCCATCACGGCAATTTGCTCCGCATGGGTTAAGCGCTTGTTGCTACGAATTTGCTCAAGTTTGTGGTTGAGTTTGTCGGCGGCGCGCTGTAACGCAACTTCTTGCCCAACTGGACAATTAATTTTGTAGTTGCGATCCATAAGTTTTATTTCCATTGCACGCTGGCTCATGCCTCTTCCTCATTTTTAATGCTACTGCGTTAGAGTGATTATGGCATGCCGACCGGGGTTTTGTCAGCTAGCCTGAAAGGGCCTGTGGTGATAGGATGGCAGCATAAATCATGATAGAGATGACGCTATGACAGATCAAAGCAGTGGTGCCAATAATCCATTCGCCTACGAAACTTTAACAGAATATTTTGAAAGCCAAGGTTTGCTCTCTAATGCCGCCGAAATTCATGGCATTTTAACCGGTATGATCGCTGGCGGGGCCAGTATTGAAGGGCAAGACTGGTTGTTGTTACTCAGCGACTTGGTTAACGAAGGGCAATCCTTTAACCCGCAGTTACGTGAACGCTGTACCGAGCTGGCACACTCCATCTGCGCCAGCTTGCGCGACCCCGATTTAGGTTTTCACCTGTTGTTACCAAGTGATAACGAATCTTTATACGAACGCTTAACTGGTCTAATTAACTGGGTGCAATCGTATTTAGTAGGGTTTGGTATTAATCAAACCAACCTGGCTGGCTTATCGGAAGACTTGCGTGAAGCCATTGAAGATATGGTTGAAATTGCCAAGTTAGATTTTGAAATTGAAGATGAAGAAGAAGCAGAGCGAGCTTACTTTGAAATCGTTGAGTATTTACGAGTATCAGCCATGTTGTGCTTTGGTGAATTAGGCCAGGCAAGCGGGGGCGCTTGTAAAACCAACAAAACGCTCCACTAAAATAGCGTTCACCTCAGTTCGTTTTACCTCATTCAAGTATTGAGAGCGAAAACCTTATATGCAGCAGTCTATTAGTTTGGCGGAATATCAGCAACGTCGGCAGCGAATTTTAGATCATGTCAGCAGCCATGCAGACCATGGGGTAGCAGTGATTGCTGCCGCTAGCCTACAAACACGCAGCCGTGATACCGAATATCCATTTCGGCAAAATAGTGATTTCTTTTATCTCACGGGGTTTAACGAGCCCGACGCCTTATTGATTCTAGCGCCGGGTAGAGCGCAACAAGTGATTCTGTGTTGCCAACCTAGCGATCCGGCAGCCGAAGTATGGCACGGTCGTCGCTTAGGTATTGATCGAGCAGTTGCCCACCTTGGGGTTGATGTGGCGCACAGTATCGAAGATGCTGAAGAAGTATTATTAGATGTGCTTAATCAAGCCGATGTGGTGTTTTCCAGCCATGAAGATAGCAGCTTGTTAGAGCAGCTACATGATGTTGCCAGTGCTCTGCGCCAAGCGCCAAAACAAGGCTATGTTGCGCCCTCTAGCTGGCAAGACTTGAGTCCATTCATGGCCGATATGCGTATCATTAAAAGTGCCGCAGAGCTCGATTTAATGCGTGCCGCAGCAGCCATTAGCGTAGCTGCCCATAAGCGCGCGATGCGTTTTACTAAACCGGGCTGCTATGAGTTTCAGGTAGCGGCAGAGTTGCACCATGAATTTGCGCGCCAAGGCGCTCACCACCCAGCTTACGGCAGTATTTGTGGGGGTGGCGCCAATGCCTGTATTTTGCACTACACCGATAACGCCGATGAGTTACATGATGGTGATTTAATCTTGATCGATGCTGGTGCCGAATATCAAGGTTATGCGGGCGATATTACCCGTACCTTCCCAGTAAACGGCCGCTTTAGCGAAGCCCAAGCTGCGCTCTATAACGTGGTGTTAAAAGCGCAGTTAGCAGCCTTAGCAGCGGTAACCCCAGGGTCATCGATGCCGCAGGCAACCCAAGCCATGGCACTGGCGCTCACGGAAGGCTTGGTCGAGCTCGGCCTATTAGCGGGCACGCCAGCGCAGCTAGTCGCTGAGGGCGCTTATAAAGCCTTTATGATTCATGGTCTGGGCCATTGGCTGGGTTTAGATGTGCATGATGTGGGCACCTATTCAGCTGCCGGTAAGAACCGTCCGTTTGAGCCGGGTATGGTATTGACCATAGAGCCTGGGGTGTATATTCCGCACGGCATGGCTGGGGTAGATAAAAAATGGCATGGTTTAGGCATTCGGATTGAAGACGATGTGATTGTAACCGCCACCGGGCACGAAAATATGACTGCAGCGGCACCTAAAACCGTCGCTGAAATAGAAACTTGGATGCAAGGGTAACAGCAATGGCAGCAGCGCCACGACCAGCTGACACACTAAAACCTATAGTGATTGCCGGCGGCGGCCTCGTTGGGGCGTTAACGGCTTTATTAGTAGCACGGCAGCGGCCGGATTGGATCGTAACAGTGCTTGAGCCACAGGCCAGTGGGCCGGCGCAAGATAAACGTACCATAGCGCTGGCGGCCGCTACCATTGACGTATTACAACAACTGCAAGTGTGGCCAGAAGTAGCGTCTGCCGCCTGCGCAATTGAGCATATTCATGTGAGTGATCGAGGTCATCTGGGCATGACACAACTGCATGCTGAGCAACAAGGCGTGCCTGCGCTTGGCTATGTCATCGCGGCGGCACAACTCAACCAAGCGCTTTATCTGGCTTGCCTAGCGCAACCTAATATTGAATGGCGAGCTGGCGCTTGGTTTAGTCATTCACAACCAGAACAAGATAGTATTGCAGTGCACTACCATGTTGCAGATCAGTCGCATGTTTGCCATGCACAGTTGTTAGTAGGTGCAGATGGCTCACGCTCACAAGTGCGCAGCGCGGCTGGTATTCAGATGCAGCAAACGGATTATCAGCAGGTGGGCATTATTGCCATGCTTGAACTGTCTGAGCCGATGCAAGGCTGGGCTTATGAGCGCTTTACTGATACTGGGCCACTGGCGTTGTTACCGGTTAGTGACCAAGTCGCTTCGTTAGTTTGGAGTCTGCGTCCAGCAGAAGCCGAACAGATGATGGCTGCTAGCGACCATGAATTTATGGCCAAGTGCCAACAAGCCTTTGGCTATCGCGCGGGGCGGCTGCGTAAAGTCTGGGACAGAGTGCAGTACCCATTGCAATTGCATTTAGCCGAACAACATATTGCTCAGCGTTTGGTGTTAATAGGTAACGCCTCGCATACCTTGCATCCGATTGCCGGGCAGGGATTTAACTTGGGTGTGCGCGATGCAATTAGCTTAAGCCAACAGCTAGCGACGGCAGCCGATGCCGGGCAGTATCGTGTGTTGGCAAGTTACCAGCGTGAGCGCCAGAGCGACTATAAAGCCATTATTGGCTTAACTGATAGCTTGGTTCGAGGCTTTTCTAATCAACTGTTGCCACTGGTGATTGGGCGCAACATCGCCTTAAGTGCCTTGGCGTGGTTGTTGCCACTGAAGCAGCAATTTGCCCGTAAAACCATGGGTTATAGAAATTAACGAGAAGATAGGATAACCATGCAGCCATTTACCTTTATTGTCGCTGGGGCCGGTATGATCGGGCTGGCTACGGCCATTGGCCTGCAACAAGCTGGGCATCGGGTTATTGTGATTGAACGCGGTGAGCGGCCCGAGTACGGCAGCGCGCCAGAACTGCGGGTAAGTGCGCTAGCCCACAGTAGTAGGCACTTACTTGAGCGGTTAGGCAGTTGGCAGCGGATGCCAGCGTCACGCCTTGGCCCTTACACCGGGATGCGGGTGTGGGACTATGATAGTTTTGGCCGAATCGAGTTTGATGCCAGCGAACTAGCGCTGGTCGACATCGGCGCCATTGTTGAAAACAAAGTGCTTGAACAAGTGCTGTGGGACCAAGCTGTGGCGGCAGGGGTGTCGATTATGGCGACCACCGAGTTAGTGCAACAACAGGTTGATGATCAGCGAGTACAGGTAACCCTAGCCAATGGGCAAACATTAACTGGCGATTATCTGATCGCAGCCGATGGTGCTCGTTCTACCGTGCGTGCACAAGCAAACTTGCCGCTTACTTTTTGGGACTATCAACAACAGGCCCAAGTAGCGGTGCTTACTACCGAGTTACCGCATCAAGGCATTGCACGCCAAGTGTTTTTGCCGACCGGGCCATTAGCCTTGTTGCCTTTAGCGGATGCCCATCAAGTATCGATCGTGTGGTCGGCGGATACCGAACGAGCGCAGCAACTGAGTACCCTTAGCGACAGTGATTTTATTCGGCAGTTACAAGTAGCCAGCGATAATTGCTTGGGGTTGTTGCAGCTGCAATCGGCGCGAGCTACTTTTCCGCTGCGTATGCAGTACTGCCAACGTTGGGTGCAGCAGCGTCTGCTGGTGCTAGGTGATGCTGCCCATAGTATTCACCCCTTGGCCGGTCAAGGAGCTAACTTGGGCTTTGCTGATGTGGCTGACTTATTGGCTATTTTTGCGCACCCAGAGCTTCAGGTCGCAACCCTGCCAAAACAATTACGCCAATGGGAGCGGCAGCGTAAGGCCGCAGCGGTAACCATGATTGGAGCAATGGAAAGCTTTAAACGTGGGTTTGCCGGCAGTGCGCCTTGGGCCAAGTTAGGGCGCGGCTTAGCGTTGCAGCTCGCGCATCGAGTGACGCCGTTAAAGCAACAACTGATGCGCGCAGCTCTGGGCGCATAAGCCTATATACGTTCTTGAATAAACTGAGCCAATTGAGTGGCGGCCGGGTTATCACTATCGGCCTGCCACATCACGACGCTCACATTACCCAGCTCAGGCAAAGCATGTGATCCCACATGGCGGACGTGAATGAGATTGTCGGGCAACGTACTTTGCGCTAAGACCGTAATCCCCAAACCACTATCGATGGCCGCAGTCAGCCCAGAAAAATCCGCATTGGTGTAGCTAATACGCAAAGGGATGGTGTGCTGGCGCAGTACTTGTAAGGCGCGACGCCGATAAATACAGCCTTCTGGCGCGACCACCAGCGGCACTGCTTCGGCGGCGCTATCGGTTACCGCCGCTAATTGGTTGCTGGCAATACTACTCACCCACACCAGTGAATCTTGCTTGAGCAGCACTAAACCAGCACGGGTAAGTCGCTTATCAGGTTCCTTGAGGGCAATCACTAGATCAAACTGCTGCTGTTCTTGGGCGAGTAATTCTTTGCTTAGCGCAGAGGTCACCGACAAGGTTACGTGGGGGTAAGATTGTGCAAATTGTCCTAATACCTGAGGCAATAACTTACTGGCAAACTCACTGGGAATACCAAGCCGTACCACGCCGGTCAGCGATGGCTCAGCGATTTTAGCAAAGATTTGGTCGTTAATATTAAGCAGATGTTTAGCTTGGTCCCAGAGCTCACGACCGGCTTCGGTAAGATGAATGCGACCACCGCTGCGCTGCAATAGCTGGCTTCCAAGCAACTCTTCTAGTCGTTGCAATTGCAAACTAATGGCGGGCTGCGAGCGACTGAGCTGTTGCGCAGCGGCAGTGTAGCTTTGCAACTCGTACACGCTGATAAAGGCGCGCAGAGCTTCTAACGATAAATGTTGCATGATGATCAGCTCGGCTGGTTGATGCGTATTAATAAATAATATTAATAGCTAGTTTAACCATATTAATATTTTAAATAAATGTATAAGTAATATTCATTTGTTGCCTTGCCCTTAGGGTCTTATAATTAGGGCCACAAATTTTAAGAAGTAACTAACCCAACAGGATACTTTGGTCATGGCTCAACGCACTCCTTTGTACGACGCACATGTGAAAGCAAATGCGAAAATGGTGGATTTTCACGGCTGGGATATGCCGCTTAACTACGGCTCGCAGATAGAAGAACACCACGCTGTACGTAATGACTCTGGCGTTTTTGATGTATCGCACATGACGATTGTGGATGTTGCCGGTACCGAAGCAAAAGCTTTCTTACAGTACTTACTAGCCAACGATGTCGCTAAGCTAACCGTCTCAGGTAAAGCTTTATACAGCGGCATGTTAAACCAAGCTGGTGGCGTGATTGACGACCTGATTGTGTATTACTTTACCGATGAGTCTTACCGTTTGGTGGTTAACTCTGCCACGCGTGAGCAAGACATGGCTTGGATTAACGCGGTAGCTGCAGACTTTCAAGTAACTATTACTGAACGTCCGGAGTTGGCCATGCTTGCGCTGCAAGGTCCAAAGGCGGAAGAAAAGCTAAAATTGGTGATGGGGGCTGACAAATTTACAGGTGTAGCCAGCATGAAGCCCTTCATGTCGTTGCAAGTAGGCGATTATTTTATTGCAACTAC
The DNA here is from genome assembly GCF_032227045.1 of Pseudidiomarina fusca. Taxonomy (NCBI): domain Bacteria; kingdom Pseudomonadati; phylum Pseudomonadota; class Gammaproteobacteria; order Alteromonadales; family Idiomarinaceae; genus Pseudidiomarina; species Pseudidiomarina fusca. Next base: position 43,323 of record NZ_JANFPJ010000015.1, on the reverse strand, counting down.
GGGCTATACCGGCGAAAAAGGCTACGAAATTGCCTTACCAGCTGAGCAGGTGGTCGCACTTTGGGATGCGCTACTGAATGTTGGGGTACAGCCTTGTGGTTTAGGTGCTCGTGATACCTTGCGTTTAGAAGCCGGCATGAACTTATACGGCCAAGATATGGATGAAACCGTGACTCCGCTTGAATCCAATATGGGCTGGAGTGTGGCTTTTGAGCCAGCTGAACGCGATTTTATTGGTCGAGCAGCACTTATTGAACAAAAAGCACAAGGCCACGCCAAATTGGTGGGCTTAGTGATGAAAGAGAAAGGCGTTCTGCGGCATGGCCAAAAAGTGATTGTAGGTGATAGCGAAGGCGTGATCACGTCAGGTACCTTCTCACCTACCTTAGGTTTCTCCATTGCGTTGGCGCGAGTGCCAGCAACCGTGGGCGCTACCGCCGAAGTGGAAATTCGCAAAAAATTAGTTACAGTAAGCGTGGTTAAACCAAGCTTTGTTCGTAACGGTCAATCCGTACTTTAGTCAGTTTTACAGAATCATCGAGGACACAATAATGAGCAATATCCCAAAGGAATTAAAATACGCATCAACGCACGAGTGGGTTCGTAACGAAGGCGATGGTATTTTCACGGTTGGCATTTCTGAGCACGCACAAGATTTGCTAGGCGACATGGTGTTTGTAGAACTACCTGAAGTTGGCGCCACTGTTGCAGCAGGCGATGATGTTGCCGTAGCTGAATCAGTAAAAGCGGCCTCAGATATCTATGCACCTATTGCTGGTGAAATTGTGGCGGTAAACGAAGAGCTAGAAGACGCTCCAGAAACTGTTAACAATGACCCGTACGGTGACGGCTGGTTATTCAAAATTAAAGCTGACGATGCCAGCGAAGTTGAAAGCTTGCTAGATGCAGAAGGTTATCAAGCAGTTATCGATGAAGAATAAGAAGAGATAAAATGCTCAAGCCCCGGTTGTTCGCACCGGGGTTTTGCGTTTCTTATCTCTGTAGTAACGCGCAATTTACCTGTAATCGCGTAATTAACCCGTAATTAAACCCGTAACTAGGGGATTTGAAGTAAATGACTACGACCACGCTGAAGCAGTTAGAAAATCATGGTGAATTTATTGCCCGCCACATTGGCCCTAGCGCTGATGAAACTCAGGCTATGTTGGCTGAGTTAGGGGTGAGCTCATTGGCTGAATTAACCACAGACACAGTACCTGGTGCGATTCGACGCGAGCCGTTTTTGTCGATTGGTGAGCCCATGACAGAACGCGATGCGTTGGCCAAATTGAAAGCCATCGCCAGCAAAAACAAGGTCTTTAAGTCATTTATCGGTATGGGTTATTACGATACTCTAGTTCCGAACGTGATTTTGCGTAACGTGCTAGAAAATCCAGGTTGGTATACCGCTTATACTCCGTATCAGCCAGAAATCGCGCAAGGCCGCTTAGAAGCTATTCTTAACTTCCAACAAATGACCATCGATTTAACGGGCCTAGAACTAGCTAGTGCGTCTTTGTTAGATGAAGCGACTGCAGCTGCAGAAGCTATGGCGATGGCTAAGCGTGTCAGCAAAAGCAAATCAAATGCATTCTACGTAGCAGATAACGTCTACCCGCAAACCATCGATGTCGTCAAAACACGAGCAGAAATGTTTGGCTTTGATGTGATTGTTGGGCCAGCTCGTGAAGCCGATAACCACGATGTGTTTGGTGCTTTGTTACAGTACCCTGATCGCAACGGCGAAATTCATAACATCGAAAAACTAATTGCTGACATTCAAGCCAACAAAGGTGTGGTTTCAGTTGCCGCCGACATCATGAGCTTAGTGTTGCTGAAATCACCTGGTGAGATGGGTGCAGACATGGTGTTAGGCTCAGCCCAGCGCTTTGGTGTACCTATGGGTTACGGTGGCCCACACGCCGCATTTTTTGCAACCCGTGACAAATACAAACGGTCGTTGCCAGGTCGTATTATTGGCGTCTCAAAAGACAGCCGCGATAACCAAGCGTTACGCATGGCGATGCAAACGCGCGAGCAGCATATTCGCCGCGAAAAAGCCAACTCAAACATCTGTACTGCACAGGTATTGTTAGCCAACATGGCTTCGTTTTATGCCGTGTACCATGGTCCACAAGGCTTGAAAACTATTGCCGCGCGCATTAATCGGTTAACCGATATCGTGGCTCTTGGCTTACAAGAAAAAGGCGTGAAACTGGTCAATAGCCACTGGTTTGATACCTTAACCTTCAAACTAGAAGGCGACGTGAGTGGCGTGATGGCACGTGCTGAGCAAGCCCAAATAAACCTACGTATTGATGGTAATGGCCAATTTGGGGTAAGCCTTGATGAAGCTAAATCACGTCACGATGTTGATGTGCTGTTTATGGTGCTCTTTGGTGCCGACCACGGCCTAGAAATCGAAGTGTTAGACTCACGAGTTGCTGCTGGTGAAGTCGAGTCTATCCCAGCTGCACTGCGCCGTGAAAGTGAGATTTTAACTCACCCAGTATTTAACAGTTATCATTCTGAAACTGAAATGCTGCGTTATATCAAGCAGTTAGAAAACAAAGATTTGTCATTAAACCACAGCATGATCTCGTTAGGCTCGTGCACCATGAAGCTGAACGCCACCGCAGAGATGATTCCAGTCACTTGGCCAGAGTTTGGTCAGCTGCACCCGTTCTGCCCAGTAGAGCAAGCACAAGGTTACGCTGAATTACTAAGCACCTTATCAGGCTGGTTAGTGGACATTACCGGTTATGATGTGATGTCAATGCAGCCTAACTCAGGCGCACAAGGCGAATACGCCGGCTTGTTAGCGATTCAAAAATATCACCACAGCCGTGGCGACGTGCACCGTAACATTTGCTTAATCCCTAGCTCAGCGCATGGTACTAACCCAGCCTCAGCACAGATGATGAGCATGCAAGTGGTGGTGGTAGATTGCGACAAGAACGGTAACGTAGATATTAACGACCTGAAAGCTAAAGCAGCTGAAGCCGGTGATAACCTATCTTGCATCATGATCACCTACCCATCTACCCATGGTGTGTATGAAGAAGGTATCAAAGATATTTGTGAAATCGTGCACGCTCACGGTGGTCAAGTGTACCTAGACGGTGCCAACATGAACGCCCAAGTAGGGGTAACCTCACCAGGCTACATCGGTGCCGACGTATCGCACCTGAACCTGCACAAAACCTTCTGTATTCCACACGGTGGTGGTGGTCCTGGTATGGGCCCGATTGGTGTTAAAAAGCACTTAGCACCTTTCTTGCCTAACCACAGCGTGATTAAAATAGACGATACCGCAGCCGATAACGGTGCCGTATCTGCTGCGCCTTATGGTAGCGCCAGCATTTTACCTATCTCATGGATGTACATTGTGATGATGGGCTCGCGCGGCCTGCGTGAAGCCACCGAAGTAGCCATCTTAAATGCCAACTACATGGCTAAGCAGTTGAGCAAGCACTACCCCATCTTGTACAAAGGCCGCAACGACCGTGTTGCGCACGAGTGCATCATTGATTTGCGCCCACTCAAAGATAGCTGTGGCATTACCGAAATGGACGTAGCAAAACGCTTGCAAGACTACGGCTTCCACAGCCCAACCATGAGCTTCCCAGTAGCCGGAACCTTAATGGTTGAGCCAACGGAATCTGAATCTAAGGCAGAGCTAGACCGCTTTATTGAAGCCATGATCAGCATTCGTGAAGAAGCCAAGCGTGTAGAAAATGGTGAGTGGCCAGCAGATAACAACCCGTTGCATAACGCACCTCATACGCTAGCTGACATCGTTGACGCGAACTGGGACCGTCCATACAGTCGCGAGCAAGCCGCTTACCCAGTAAGCGCGGTGAAGGTAAACAAGTTCTGGCCAAGCGTGAACCGTATCGATGACGTATACGGCGACCGCAACTTGATGTGTAGCTGCCCGGCGGTGGATAGCTATCGGTAGGTTAGTTTTTGATTTATTTAAAAAGGCGAGCTTCGGCTCGCCTTTTTTGTGGCCAATAAAGTCGTATTTTTTAAAATGTCACTTTCCGTGGTGGATTGTTGAATCCTTAGATCAACAAGCAGCCCGTATCGGCGTCACGTTGTCTTCACTGCATTCCCTTCAAAAAAGCGACCACGCTGCGGCCAAGCGAGCTGTGTTCATAACCACCTTCAAGCATGGCCACGATGCGGCCCTCGCAATGGTGTTCGGCGAGTTTTTTAAGCTCGGCGGCCATCCAGTGGTAATCGATTTCCGTGAGCTTAAATTGTGCCATGTCGTCTTCTAAGTGCCCATCAAATCCCGCTGAAACTAAGATCAGTTGGGGGGCGAAAGCATCAATGGCTGGTAACCAGCGATCACGCACGGCGGCCTGCCATGTGGGGCCATCACAGCCCGCTGGTAGTGGAATGTTGATCACTTCGTGGCTGATGGTTTGGGTACCAGTGTTGGGGAAGAGCGGATGTTGAAAAGAGCTGCAAAATAGCACGCGCTCGTCATTCAAAAAGATGTCTTCGGTACCATTGCCGTGGTGCACATCAAAATCCACAATAGCCACGCGTTCTAAGCCGTATTGCTGCATGGCGTATGCGGCGGCAACAGCGATGTTGTTGAAAATACAAAAGCCCATTGCGGCGTCCCAACTGGCATGATGGCCTGGGGGGCGAATGGCACAAAAGGTGCGTCTATTGTCGGCGGTCATCACCTCGTCTACAGCACAAATGCCGCTGCCGGCTGCGTACAGGGCAGCGCGTAAGGTACCGGCTGTCATCATGGTGTCGGGATCTAACCAAATGTGTTCACCGGGCTCGGTTGGAGCGCGCTCAAATACGTCATTAATGTAATTGGCTGAATGCACGCGATAGAGGTCTTCCTTGGTGGCTGGTTTGGCGTCTTTTTGAGTGAGCGCAAATTCCATCCCCGACCGAATGATCTGATCGTTAATGGCGGCAATTCTGGCTGGCTCTTCTGGGTGCACTTCAGAAACCCGATGCAGACTGCAATAATTGTGGCTAAAAACCGTGATCGACATACTAAGCACTACCTAAATCTAGTTGTAAATAGACTTCACCTGGTTCTTCGGAGGGCTTGCGCACAAACCCTGCTTTTTCAAACACGGCTAACATTTTGCCATTTTCGGCTCGTACGTAAGCTAACATGCGCTCGAGCCCGCGTTGTTTGGCTATGTACTTCATTTCACTTAATAATCTGCTGGCCATGCCCTTACCGTGTTGATTCTCACGGGTTACAAAGGCCACTTCGCAGCTTTTTTCATCGTGCAGTAAATAGTATCTGCCAACCGCCTGAATTTGTGCCATTGAGCCTTTTTGTCTGACGATACAAAGAGCTAAATCGCGAGATTGGTCGACGCTCACCAAGGTACAAGATTTTTCTCGGCTCATTTGCGTGGGCACCGTGTTGTAGCGCATCTGCAAGGTTTCTTTGGTATGCGAATAAAAGAACTCTTGTAAGCGGCGTTCATCACTGGGGTTGAGTGGTCGTAAATCAAAAAACTCGCCATTAATGGCAATTTCTTTAAAGCCTACGGCACCTAATTCAGGTACTTCTACCGAGTGCAGCACCTGGTAATGAGGCACCCAGTAGTGTTTACGAATGTCTTCTAATAGTTGTTGGCGGAACTTCGGATGCGCCACGCGGATGAGTTCTAGGGCGCGTTCGCGAATACTCTTACCGCGCAGTGAGGCTACGCCAAATTCGGTGACCACATAGTGTACATGAGCACGTGAGGTGGCCACGCCGGCACCTTGCGAAATATGCGGTACAATGCGCGACACGGTGCCGTTCTTAGCGGTTGAGGGTAGGGCAATGATGGGTTTACCGCCGGCACTCATGGTAGCGCCGCGGGTAAAATCAACATGTCCGCCAATGCCGCTATAAAAATGATGGCCAATTGAGTCTGAAACCACTTGCCCGGTGAGGTCCACCTCGATGGCGCTATTGATGGCCACCATTTTATCGTTGCGGGCAATATTGGCGGGCGAGTTCACGTACTCAGATGGATAGAATCCGATATGTGGGTTGTTATTCACAAAATCGTACAGTTGTTTACTACCAATGCAGAAACTAGTCACGGCTTTATGTTGGTGATAGGTTTTCTTGCGATTGTTGATCACGCCACTTAGCATCAACTCCATAATACCGTCAGTAATAAGCTCGCTATGCACGCCAAGGTCTTTGTGATTCACCAGATACCGTAAAACGGCATCGCAGATTTTGCCAAAGCCAATTTGTAAGGTGGCGCCATCTTCTACCAGTAAGGATACGTACTGGCCAATCCTCTCGGTTACAGCATCTAAAGCGGGCGCTTTGATTTCAGGTAAATCTTGCTCGGCCTCAAAAAAGGCATCAATTTGCCCTTTGTGAATAAAAGCTTGGCCAAAAGTGACGGGCATTTTGGGGTTCACTTGGGCAATAACTTTTTTGGCTGATTTTAAAGCGGAAGAAACAATGTCTACGGATACCCCAAGGCTATGATAGCCGTACTGATCCGGTGGGCTGACCATAATTAAGGCGGCATCGAGCGGTAAAATATCATCACTAAAGAGTGACGGGATATCCGACATAAAGGCTGGCGTATAGTCGGCACGGCCTTCGGCTACTGCTTGACGAACTTTTTCACCACCGATGAACAGGGTATTTACCTTAAAGGTTTGCGAGAACTCAGGATTCACCCAATGGTTATCGCCGAGTGCGTAAATCTGTACGATTTCGATATCATGCAGATGTTGGCTTTGGTCGGCGAGGTGGTGCATCAAAGCATGTGGCACGGCAGCATGGGTACCAATAAAAATGCGGTCGCCTGATTTGAGCAACTGGTTCCATTTCACGGGTTTACCATCAACCAACAGGTGTCGATTGAGTGGCGGGGTAACGTTGGTATCGATAGTGTCCATCTGCGACTCCTTCTGCAGCTATGCTGGCAAAGTAACTCACACAAGGCTATGCGCTTTTAGTCCAATGTGCTGGCGGTTGATAGGTTTTAACGCAATTGCGGCCTGCTGCTTTGGCTTGATAAAGGGCTTGGTCAGCTTGAATTAACAAACTGCTGGCGCTACTGAGTTCTGCTTGTTCTGGGCTGTAAGTGGCTAAGCCAATACTGATGGTGATAGAGCGGTCAATAAGATCAGCCGGTGGCGTGGCGGCAGCAATACTTTGCCGTAGTCGCTGGGCAATATCTAAGGCTGCTGCAGCTTCGGTTTGTGTCATTAACAGGGTGAACTCTTCGCCACCCCAACGCGCAATTTTGTCGCCAGAGCGAAGTTCTTGCTGCATTAATTTGGCAATCCAGCGTAAGATTTGATCGCCAACAGCGTGCGAGTAGGTGTCATTGATGGTTTTAAAGTGATCGATATCAATCACAGCTAAACTCAACGGTAACTGATGCTGTTGGGCGGTTGCTACGGCCGCTTCAAAATCGCGATTAAAGCTGCGTCGATTAGGTAGCTCGGTGAGCTCATCGTATTGTGCTAAGTGAGCAAAACGCTGGGCTTGCTGTTGCAGTGCTTGAGTTTTTTCAGCGACCTGTTGCTCTAATTGTCGGGCACGATTTTGTAGCACCCTAATGCGCATGCGAACAAACAGCCAAAGACTAAGTGCTAACAGCACCGCTAAGGCTAGCCAGAAGCTGGCGCGCTGATAAAGTTTAGGCGGCACACTAAAGTCGAAGGTCGCGGCTGTTCCCTGTAGGTCTGAATTACCGTAATAAGCGGTGACCACAAATTCATAGGTGCCCGGTGGTAAGTTGGTGAATTCGGCGAAAGTTGCTTGAGTATGACGTGGTTGTTGTTCGTAGCCAATCAATTGGGTGCGATAGCGAATTTGGTTGTTCATGCTAAAACCCAAACCGGCATAATGGATGCTAATGCGATTGCCATCGAACTCGGCTTGGCTCACGGTGTCGCTGAGTGAATTGCCATTAATGACGACCTCTTCAATGGCCGAAGGTGGAGCATACTCATGAAAACGTCCCAATTGGGCAGGGTCGATCACTGCGACACCATAAGCTGTGGGTACCCAAACATGGCCTTCGTCATCAAGCAATAAGGCTGGATTAGAGCCGCCGTTCGCTTGGCTACTGACTAAACCGTCTGCTTCTCTAAACGTATCAAGCACAAGAGGTTGCGGTGCTTGGTCAGTTGCTGTTAGTGCTCGAATCGAACTTAACGAGGTGCGCATGATGCCGCGATTCGAGCTCATCCAGACATTGTCATAGGGGTCTACGGTCACTTGGAAGATTTTTTCTACGCTTAGGCCATGCTTACGCCCAACCACCTGTCCAGTCTGGCTGGCTGGATCATAGATAATCAAACCGCGGTCGGTGGCAAACCAAAGGTGACCTTGATAAGGGAAAATATCAAACACATATTCGGCTTGATTAAAGGCGCTTAAATCTACTTTTTCGAAGCGATCGTCGCTTAGTACGAAAAGACCGCGCGCAGTGCCTAGCCAAAGCCGCTGCTGCTGGTCTTGGTACAAGCTAACACTAAAGCGGGCTTGGTCAGCTTGGGGCGCAGCTTCAATGCCTGTAGCAGGGTGATAGCGGTTGAGGCCATTGGGCGTCGCAATCCATACGTAGCCATCGTGAGTACCAGTGATAGCCCGGATTTCATTGGCCAGTAGCCCGTCGTCACGAGTCCAGACTTGTTGTATTTTGCCATCGCGCCATAAGCCTAAACCATGAGTATAAGAACCAATAAACACGCCGTATTCAGGATGCTCGTACAAACTGAGAATAGAGTGGTGAGTAAAATCGTCGTTAAAGCTTTGCCATTGGCCCTGTTCAAAGCGATTAAGCCCACCAGCCGAGCCCACCCAAATACTGCCATCACTATGCTGGATCAGAGTGCGAACAAAATTGTCAGCGACGCCATTGGCTTGCGTGAAGGTTTCGAACGGGGTATCACGCAGCCTCACCATGCCACCATTGGTGCCAACCCAGATGCTGCGTTCATGGTCTTCGTAAATACTGATCACACGTGCGTTGGGTAAGCCATTGTCAGTGCTGAGATGTTCTAGGCCTCGGGCACTTAGGCGGTAGAGGCCATCATCGATGGTGCCAAGCCAGAGGTTTGCACTACTGTCGGTATAAAGCCGAATCACATTTTTATTGAGTAGCTGAGGGTGCAGCGGCGCAAAGGTGTTACCGTCGCCAATAAAAACGCCTTGTTCGCCGGCTACCACCACTTGGTCTTGGTACTGAGTTACCGCAAACATACTGGATTCGGGTAAGCCGTGCTGTTGATTCAAATAGATGACTTTGGCTTTGGTGACACTAATGAGTCCGCGATCAGACGCGACAAACAGCTGAGTTTGGTCTTTGCGCAATATATCGTAAGCGTGCATGGCTCGTGAGCCACGAGTCTCTAAATAGGGTTCGACTTGGCCATTGGCTTGCTGCTTCAGCAAGCCAAATTCTTCGGTGGCTAGCCAAATGGTGTCATCAGGATTAGCCACAGCTTTGTTGATGAGGGTGGAGGGCACCTCATAGTTTTGCCAGTAATAACGGCCTTGTGCATCTTGTTTGCGCATTACGAAGGTACCGCGGGCACCTACCACCACTAGCTCACCCGCATCGGTTACAGTGACGTTCTGTACCCCTGCATCAGCTAAACCTATGTCGCTGTAGAGATCGTAAACTTTAAATTCAGCACCGTTAAAGCGCACCAAACCTTCCCAAGTAGCTAACCAGAGGTAACCGTCAGGTGTTTGCGTGATGGCATTGATGGTGTTGTGAGGGAGGCCATCACGACTGGTCCACAGTTCTTGAAAATAGGAACTGAGTGCTGGCGTGCTCGGTGCTGTAGCTGTGGCAGTTTCGGTTGCGGCGCTAATAGGAACCCATGCAGAAAAGCATAAGCTGCACAGCAACATGACCATACGCATGACGCTAGTAGTACAAGATCTATGTTGACCTTTCGTTGGGATTGCGGCGACTGGCTTTAAGCGTATTAGCATAGTTGTTAGGCTTTTAGCTCGTTAAATGCTACTAGCTTTTATAGCACAACTAACATACTCGGTGCCATGACCAAATCGATATTATCGCCGAAAAAATAAACTTGGTCGCAGGGTGGTTGTAGTTTGGTCATAGATTGCTTTTAATGGGGGTAAGTCTAATACAATCAAAATCAAGGACTACCTATGAATCCGATGAAACATCTCCTATTGGCCTCGGCGCTGGCGGTAAGTTCAGCTGCGCTGCTGCCAACCGCTGCAGTAGCGGTTACAGCAACAGAAAGCAGCGTGCAGGCGAAAATTGCGGCAGACCAAGTGGTGGTTACTGAGCATCGTGCGCAAATCAATGGCGAACGCTTTAAATACACGGCAACCACAGGTACCCAGCCGGTGTTTAATGAGGCTGGAGAGGCTACTGCTGCGTTATTTTTTACCTACTACGAACGCCAAGATGTTAAAAATCGTGAGCAACGGCCGTTGCTGATCTCCTTCAATGGAGGCCCTGGTTCTGCATCTGTATGGATGCATATTGCTTACACAGGGCCCAAAGCGCTGCGAGTAGATGATGAAGGTTTTCCTATCATGCCGTATGGCGTAAAAGATAACCCTCATTCAGTATTAGACGTGGCTGATATTGTATTCGTGAATCCAGTGAATACCGGTTATTCACGGGTGTTGCCAAAGGCTGATGGCAGCATGCCGTCACGAGATGAGCAGCAGCGGATGTTTTTTGGCGTGAACAGCGACGTAAAATATCTAGCCGATTGGATTAATACTTTTGTGACGCGGCATGAACGCTGGCGTTCACCTAAATACTTAATTGGTGAAAGCTACGGCACCACACGCGTATCAGGTTTGGCCTTAGAGTTACAAAACCGCCAGTGGATGTATTTAAACGGCGTGATTTTGGTGTCTCCAACGGATATCGGAATTGAGCGTAATGGTCCGGTTAAAGCTGCTAACAGACTCCCTTATTTTGCTGCTGCCGCTTGGTATCATAAAGCTTTAGATGCAGATCTACAGCAATTAGATTTGTTAGAGTTGCTGCCACAAGTAGAGCAGTACACGCTTGATACTTATTTGCCTGCGCTAGCTAAAGGAGCCATGTTATCGGCTGCTGAAAAGCAACAAGTTGCTGAACAAGTGGCGCGTTTCGCTGGTTTAGACACGCAAACGGTACTGCGAAGCAATTTGGATATTAGCACTAACTTTTTCTGGAAAGAGTTACTACGCGAGCGCGGTCAAACCGTCGGTCGCTTAGACTCACGCTATTTAGGTATTGATAAAAAAGATGTAGGTGATAGCCCAGACTACAATGCCGAGCTTACTTCGTGGCTGCATTCGTTTACCCCGGCTATTAATTATTACCTGCGTGAAGAGCTCAATTATAAAACCGACGTTAAATACAATATGTTTGGGCCGGTGCATCCGTGGGACCGCTCGAATAACAATACCGGTGAAAATTTACGTCAAGCAATGGCACAAAACCCTTACTTGAATGTCTTAATTCAGTCTGGCTATTATGATGGTGCCACCAATTACTTTGATGCCAAATACAATATGTGGCACATTGATCCTAGCGGTAAAATGAAAGACCGTATCGGTTTTAAAGGCTATCGTAGTGGCCATATGATGTATTTACGGGCAGAAGATTTGCGTTTATCGAACCAAGATTTACGTGAGTTTATTCTGCAAACTGTGCCCGCTGCAGGGCAGGCTGCTAAATATTAATCCTTTACTTTGGGTAATCCACAAGGAGTGTTGTGATGGGTGATTTATTAAGAATTATAATCGCGATTTTGTTACCTCCACTGGGTGTATTTTTACAGGTGGGGCTGGGTAAGCACTTTTGGATAAATATTGTTTTAACCCTGCTTGGCTATATTCCTGGCATCGTTCATGCGGTGTGGGTTATCGCTAAAAAGTAAGCGGTAGTTGTGATCGACTGCTGGTATTCACTCGGTGGATACAACTAATGTCGCATGCAACAAAAAGTGTAAATCTGAGCAATCCTGTCTATAATCCCGCTATATTTTTTTAGCGGGATTTATTTTTTCTATGAATAATATAAAAGATATTGATCTGAACCTCTTGGTTTACCTCGATGTGCTGCTGCGCGAACGTAATGTTACCAAAGCGGCGGCTCAGCTCAATATTACCCAGCCGGCGATGAGCAACGGCTTGAAGCGTTTACGGACGCTGTTAAATGACCCCATTTTAGTGCGTACCAGCGAAGGCATGTTACCCACAGAAACAGCACTACGGATGCAAGAACCAGTACGCCAAATTCTGTATTCAGTAGAAGAAATGGTGCAACCGGCACGAGATTTTGATGCTGCCACCAGCGATCGCGTGTTTCGCATCATGGCATCAGATTATGCCGCATCAACTTTGATGCCAAGACTCTTAGAGAAATTGAAGCGTCAGGCTCCTGCCGTAGCTCTAGATATCATGACCCCTAGTGATATTAGTTTTCACGATGTCGAAAACGGTAAAGTTGATCTAGCGATAAACCGTTTTGATAAGCTGCCGCAATCGTTTCATCAAAAGAACCTTTGGGAAGATGATTTCAGTTGTTTAGTGCGCAAAGATCATTTGCTGGTACAAGATTATACCCTTGATAATTACCTTGGTGGTGAACACGTTTGGGTGAGTAAAACTGGCTTTGGGGTAGGTGTGGGAATGGACCCACACGACGTCCAGAAACTTGGCTGGGTTGATGAAGCTTTGGGGCAGTTGGGCCATAAGCGCAAGATTCGAGTGTTTACGCGTAATTACCATGTAGCTATGCACCTGGCCCGCCAAGGACTGATTGCCACCTTGCCCACACAGGCCGCCACCTTGTACCAAGATGACGACGAGCTGGTAATGCTACCGCCGCCGTTTAAGATAGAGCCGCTTGAGCTGACGATGATTTGGAGCCCGTTACTGCAACACGACGCTGGTCATCGTTGGTTCCGACAGTTGATTGTAGAGACCGCTGAGCAAAAATAGCCAAGATGACAACGACCGACTTGCCAACCTTATATGCGCGTAAAATTCTGCAGGGATTTCATCGTCATTACAGTGTTTTTCAAGAGGTAACGGCCGCAGCGCGGCAGCGTTTCGCTGATGGCGATTGGCATGCCGGACAATATGCTGCTACCGCCCGGATTAGTTTTTATGATATTCGGGTGCGAGAAACCACCAAAGCTTTGGCTGAGTTAACCCAGTTACAACTGGATGAACAAGTCTGGTTGGCAACACGGCAGTTGTATCAGGATTATCTACAGTTTCATCCGCAAGCAGAGTTAGCGGAAACCTTTTATAACTCGGTCTTTTGTAATTTATTTCATCATAGGTATTTTAATAACGCTTATATTTTTGTTGAAACCACCTTATCGGATGCGATTCCGCTTGCCGTAGAAACAGAATATCGATCTTATTTTCCGGTAGTGACGGGCATGCATCGTACCCTTGCACAGATCATGCAGGAGGTTGATTTAGGCGCGCCCTTTGCTGATTTATCAGAAGATATTCGGCTGCTGCGTAAGGCATTTCGTGAACAAACAGCATCACAGCAAGTGAATGCTTACCAACTCCGTATTGATGTTTTAAAAGCCCCGTTCTTCCGGAACAAAGCGGCTTATGTGGTAGGGCGTATTGTCAGTTCACAGCGCAGTTACCCTTTTATTGTCCCAGTGTTGCGGGATGAGCACGGGCATTTATATCTCGATGCCTTGATCACTGATGTGGACCAAATGGCGATCATCTTTGGCTTTGCCCGTTCTTATTTTATGGTGCAGACCAAGGCACCTTCGGCATTGGTGCGCTTTTTAAAAGATTTAATGCCGAAAAAGACCCTCGCTGAGCTTTATTCTGCGATTGGCTTGCATAAGCAAAGTAAAACCGAATTCTACCGTGATTTCTTACACCACTTAGCGGCCAGCGATGACCAGTTGGTTGCTGCTGCGGGTATCAAAGGGATGGTGATGACAGTATTCACACTACCTAGCTATCCTTATGTATTCAAGGTGATTAAAGATACCTTCGGTGGTGGTAAATCTATAGATCGGCAGACCGTAATTGATCGCTATCGAATGGTTAAGCGGCACGATCGGGCTGGGCGCATGGCTGATACCTATGAGTTTGCCAACGTAGCAATTCCGTTAGCCCGCATTGCACCCGATCTCCTACAAGAGTTGCAGTCTACCGTAGCTGGTAGTCTTAGCATGGATGGCGAACAATTAATTATTAGTCAATTGTTTGTTGAACGCCGTATGACGCCACTGAATATCTTTTTAGATTACGCCAGTAACGCCGAGATTGAAGCTGCGATGAAAGATTATGGTCAAGCGATTAAAGACATGCTGGCGGCGAATATCTTTCCGGGCGATATGCTATTAAAAAACTTCGGCTTAACACGCCATAAACGGGTGGTTTTCTATGACTATGACGAAGTGCAATACCTCACTGAAATGAACTTTCGGCAGTTACCTAAACCACAAACTTATGAGCAGCAGCTTGCCGCAGAACCATGGTATAGCGTGGCTCCCAATGATGTCTTTCCTGAGCAATTGACCACCTTTGCGGTGCCGCAGCCGCACCTACGCAGTATGTTAATGAAGCATCATCCAGAATTAGTAGATGCAAGCTATTGGCAGCAGCAACAGCAAGATATTCGAACGGGTGTGATTAGTGACGTGTTTCCTTATCCTGAAGCGGTTCGCTTTGTGCGTTGCGTACGAACCGCTGCAGAACAAGATAAGCGCTAAGGCTAGTGGTTAAAAACCTCAAACAAAGCACTGTTTAACCAAAGGTGAGCATAGATACTAACAATGTAGCCTAGGGCAATTACTGGGGCCCATTTTAAGTGGCTAGCAAAAGTATAATAGCCACGAGCTTGGCCCATTAATGCTACCCCTGCAGCCGAACCAATCGACAGCAAGCTACCACCAGTACCCGCGGTAAGGGTGATTAAGAGCCATTGGCCGTGTGACATATCTGGGGTCATGGAGAGCACCGCAAACATCACCGGAATGTTATCAATAACGGCTGACATCAAGCCTAAAGCAACGTTGGCATAGGTTGGGTTCCATTGGGTATAGAGGGTATCTGACAACATGGCGAGATAGCCCATGAAGCCTAAACCACCCACACAAATCACCACACCGTAGAAGAATAAGAGAGTATCCCACTCGGCCCGTTGTACCCGACTAAAGACGTCGAATGGTACCACGCTACCTAACCGCTCTAATCGTGCCATATCGCCGGCACGCTCAGCCATGGCACGTTTGCGAGCCAATGAACCTGGTAGCGTCATGCGTAAGAAGTAACCAAAGAATTGTAAGTAACCTAAGCCCATCATCATACCCAGCACCGGCGGTAAATGCAGCCACATGTGGCACGCTACTGCGGTAGCAATGGTAAATAAGAATAGGAAGGTAATGCGTAACGCACCGCGCTTGAGCTCAACTTCTTCGTTTAGCGCCGATGGCTTACGGTTCTCAATGAAGAAGCTCATGATTACAGCCGGCACTAAGTAGTTAAGGAGTGATGGGATAAACAGTACGAAGAATTCTTGGAATTCAACCATGCCCGCTTGCCATACCATCAGGGTGGTGATGTCACCAAAGGGGCTGAAGGCACCGCCAGCGTTAGCTGCGATGACAATGCTCACGCACGAGACGCTGATGAATTTTTTATCGCCATCGGCAACTTTCATCACCACCGCACACATCAATAATGCTGTGGTTAAGTTATCGGCTACGGGCGAAATAAAGAAAGCTAAAATACCGGATAACCAAAACAACTGTTTGTAGCTGAAGCCTTTCTTAATCATCCAGGCTCTTAAGGCGTCAAAGAGGCGGCGCTCTTCCATCGCATTGATGTAGGTCATGGCAACCAATAAGAACAACATCAGCTCGGCAAATTCGAGCAAGTTGTGACGAAATGCCTCTTCGGCAACGCCAGGTAAGCCTTGGTCGGCGTACACCCAGCCGATCATGATCCAAATCAAGCCTGCGGCAACCAGTACCGGTTTTGATTTACGCATATGCAGGCGTTCTTCGCCCATGACCAACATGTAGGCAATGGTAAAAATAACGATAGCGGTAATGCCAACGGCACTATAGGTAAGGTCTAATTCACCAGGTGCAGCTAAGGCTGCGGGCGAGAATAGGCCAACGGCCAAAACAAACAGTATGAGCATCCACATGTGCTTTTCTTCCTTCAACACAAATACGGAGAGGGGGGGGATGATTAATGCGCGCGCATACTAACATAAAAAAGCCGCGTGGGGCTTAGACCGCGCGGCTTATACTCACTATTTTTTGGAGTAATTCTTAGGTGGTAGTTGTAAACACCAGCTTACGCTGGTTTTTTGAACTGATCTTCTTCGGTAGAACCGGTTAATGCAGTTACTGAAGACTGACCACCTTGAATGACATTGGTCACTTCATCAAAGTAACCGGTGCCAACTTCTTGTTGATGGGCAACAAAGGTGTAGCCTTTGTCGGCCGCAGCAAACTCTTGTTGTTGTAGCTTCACATAAGCAGACATATCGTTACGAGCATAGTCGTAAGCTAGTTCGAACATGTGGTACCACATGTTGTGCACGCCAGCCAGAGTGATGAACTGGAACTTGTAACCCATTGCCGCTAGTTCACGTTGGAACTTAGCAATGGTGGTATCGTCTAGGTTGCGTTTCCAGTTAAAGCTAGGTGAGCAGTTATAGGCCAGCAACTTGCCAGGATACTTAGCATGGATAGCCTCAGCAAATTTACGTGCCTCGTCTAAATCGGGTTTAGCTGTTTCGCACCAGAGCAAATCAGCATACGGGGCGTAGGCTAGGCCGCGTGAAATCGCTTGATCAATACCAGCATTGACTCGATAGAAACCTTCTGCGGTGCGCTCACCAGTGCAGAAAGGTAGGTCGTTGGCATCCACATCAGAGGTTAATAAGTCGGCCGCATTGGCATCTGTACGAGCTAGAATCAGTGTGGGTACGCCAGCCACATCGGCTGCTAAGCGTGCCGCAATCAGTTTCTGGACAGCCTCTTGCGTGGGCACTAGAACTTTACCGCCCATGTGACCACATTTTTTCACCGAGGCTAATTGGTCTTCAAAGTGCACCCCAGCGGCACCGGCACGAATCATCGCTTGCATCAGCTCATAGGCATTCAAAACGCCACCAAACCCAGCTTCTGCATCAGCAACAATCGGCGCAAAATAATCAATGTAGCCTTCTTGCTCTGGCCCAATTCCTTTTGACCACTGGATCTGGTCCGCGCGTGCAAAGCTATTATTAATTCGCTCTACCACCGTAGGTACTGAATCGACCGGGTACAAGGACTGGTCTGGGTACATGCTGAGGCTGCTGTTATTGTCTGCAGCAACTTGCCAACCAGAGAGGTAAATCGCTTGCAGGCCAGCTTTAACCTGTTGAACCGCCTGACCGCCGGTTAGGGCGCCAAGGGCGTTCACGTAGTTTTTGCCGAACTTCTCTTGAGCGGCACCGTTAACTAAGCGCCATAGTTTGTCGGCACCGTTACGAGCAAAAGTACATTCAGGTTGCACGCTGCCGCGTAAACGCACCACGTCGAGAGCGCTGTAGGTGCGTTCTACGCCCTGCCAACGTGGGTTAGTATCCCAATCTTGCTGTATTTGTTTAGCCATTTCGGCTTGTTGAACTGATGCAGTAGTCATGTCGGTTGTCCTGTTTAAGTTAAGGTTTATTATTTGAATTAATCAATGAGTTGGTAGCCAGGTAGAGTTAAAAACTCAACCAATTCTGGGGCTGTGGTAATCTCTTCAAGCAGTGCTGTGGCGCGTTCAAAATGCTCTTGCTGCCAGCGCTCTTCGCCAACCTCTTGGCGCACTACTTGGGCTTCTTCTGTTAAGTATTGTTGGAACAGAGCCGTGGTGACTACGGCACCGTTATCGAGCGTTTTACCGTGCTTGATCCATTGCCAAATGGAGGTGCGAGAAATTTCTGCCGTAGCGGCGTCTTCCATCAAGCCATAAATCGGCACACAGCCTTTTCCGGAAATCCATGCAGCAATGTATTGCAGCGCCACTCGGATATTAGTGCGCATCCCAGCTTCGGTGCGTTCGCCTGGGCTTGGAGCAAGCAGCTCAGCGGCGGTGATAGGAGCATCTTGCTCACGCAATACAGCTAATTGATTCACGCCTTCTAAGCCATCAACAAAGACTTCGCGTACGGTATCAGCAAGACCCGGGTGAGCAATCCAAGTACCATCGTGTCCATTGCTACGTTCGAGTTCCTTATCGGCTTTGACTTTAGCCAGAATAGCGGTGTTTTCCGTGGCATCTTTACTCGGAATAAAGGCTGCCATTCCGCCCATCGCCAGAGCACCGCGGCGGTGACAGGTCTTTACAAGTAGGCGTGAGTAAGCGTTCAAGAAAGGCTGGTTCATGGTCACGACTTGGCGATCTGGAAGCACTCGATCAGGATGATTTTTAAGGGTTTTGATGTAGCTGAAAATGTAATCCCAGCGGCCGCAGTTAAGCGCTGCAATGTGTTCGCGCATGGCGTACAGAATCTCTTCCATCTGGAAGACGGCCGGTAAAGTCTCGATGAGGATGGTGGCTCTGATGGTACTGCGTGGTTGCTTAAAATAATCTTCGGTAAAGCTAAATACATCCGCCCACCATTGGGCTTCTTCAGCATGCTCAAGCTTAGGGACATAATAGTAGACGCCAGAACCTTGGCTGGTGCGGGTTTGATAGTTCAAGTAAAAATACAAAGCAAAATCAAACAAGCCGCCAGGAATCACCTCGTTATCTACCATCACGTGTTTTTCTGGTAGATGTAAACCGCGCACTCGGGCAATGAGAAGGGCAGGGTTATCAGCGAGTTGATAGTGCTTACCGCTCGTTGGATCTCTGTAGTCGATGTCCTGACGATTGGCATCGTATAAATTCACCTGACCTTGCAGTATGCCATCCCAAGTGGGTGATTGTGAGTCTTCAAAATCGGCCATGTAGCAATCAACATTAGCGTTAAGTGCATTGATGACCATCTTGCGATCGACCGGCCCGGTAATCTCTAAACGGCGCTTGGTTAAATCTTTCGGCAGTTCGGCAATACGCCAGTCGCCTTCACGAATAGCAGCGGTGTTAGCATCAAAGTCAGGCAATTGGCCGCCATCAATCACCGCTTGGCGCTGCTGGCGATGGGCAAGAACTTGCTGGAGTTGTGGTCTGAATTTACGCACCAATTGCACTAAAAATTGTTGCGCATTGGTGTCGATGAGGCTTGCTGCTTTGCCGCTTAGCGGCGGCATTTGTAAGCCATCTACAAAAGAGTTGGTGGTGGTCATAATCTACCCAGTTGTTGTTGGTTAGTTAACAACAACAGAGTAGACTGGTCAGACCGTATTAATCAAGAATATGATTGTGTATTGCGATCATTTCTTTTGTGAATGTATCAGTCTTTGATACCAAGTGCGGGGTAACCATCGTTTGGCGTACCAAGCGATACGGCCCTGCCGGTGGGGCAGTACATGAGATCTTTTCTTATCGAGGGCGCGCATGATTTGTCGGGCGATATCTGCTGCGTTTAATTTACTGCTAGCCATCAGCTTATCTAATTTGCTTTGCATGCCGGTAATGGTTGAGCGCATGCCCTGGCCCAAATTGGTGCGAAAAAAGCTCGGGCAAACCACGGTTACCGCAATATTGTGTGGCTTTAATTCGTTCTGCAGAGTTTCGCTAAGGCTCACCACAGCTGCTTTACTGGCGTTATAAGCGGACATATTAGGCACATCAAGCAAACCAGCCATCGAGGCGACATTAACAAAGTGGCCGTGGCCTTGCTGCTGGAACAGCGGGGTGAAAACTTTGCAGCCTCGTACCACTCCCATCAAATTAATATCCATAATCCATTGCCAATCGCTCAGCGGGGTATCACTGATACTGCCGACTTGCGCTACTCCCGCGTTATTAACGACCACATCGACGCCGCCCCAAATTTCTTGCAGCTTAGTGGCTGCTGCGTTCAAGTCGTCAAATTGGGTGACATCGCAGGGCATGAAAATGGTTTGTGGCTGAATTTTTTGGAGGCTGCCAAGCACAGCTTCACCACGCTCGACATCTCGGTCAGCAATACAAACCCGCCAGCCACCTTTGGCGCAGATAAGCGCTAGGGCATAACCTAAACCGCTGGCGCCACCTGTTATAAAAATACGTTGTGGTTTCATGATGTTCCTATCGTCAAACAAAAGGGTTAAACAGATTAGATGAAGTATATTGGCATAAAATGCCTTAAATGAAACGCAGCAATCACCGCTTTAGATTTGTTACAGCCCCATGAATCTTTTATGACCATTGTGTTTTGTCACAAATCTGTCACTCACCCTCATTACTCTTGCCCCGTTGTTTTTATAACCCAAACCAGTTCCTATCCGGGAGAACACAATGAAATTGCATACTCTTTTCAAAGTTACTGCTATTGCATCAGCTTTGGCTCTTGTTGGTTGCGGCGGTGATATCGAAATCAACCCAAGCGTTGTCGATAACAGTGTTAACAACTCAAACAACTCAAGCGGTGGCGGCAGTGGCGGCGACGATAACGGCGATAACACTGCAGAAAATATTTGTGCGGTTAACAACGGCGTACAAGGTGCGTTTGATGGCCGTGATTGTGAGTACAATCTTGAATTTGCTAGCCGTAACATTGAAATCACCGAAGACTTAACTTTCGTTGAATTACCGGATGGTGGTGTACACGTATTTGACGGTGCGTTATTGGTTGGTGAAGACTGTGATACCACCACCAGCTGCACGATTGGTGAAGGCCCAACTGTAACAGTAGAGCCAGGCGCAACCTTAGCTTTCACCAGCGGTGAAGCCATTGTACGGGTAGCTCGTGGTGCTAAATTAGACGCTATCGGTACCTTCGACAAGCCTATCACTTTTACTTCGGCTAACGCCTTTACTCGCTTCGACGTAGTCGGTAATGGTCCGCGCTTTGCAGATTGGGGCGGCATTATCGTTAATGGTCATGGTATTACTAACCAGTGTACCGATGCGCAGCGTGATGCAGGCACCTGTAACGTGGCTTCAGAAGGTATCGTGAGCTACTACGGTGGTAACGACAATGCTGATGATAGCGGCTCGATGAAGTACGTGAAAATTTGGTATGCGGGTTCAGGCCCACGCGCCGGTGGTGATGGTGACGACTTAAACTCATTAACGTTGAACGCTGTTGGCTCTGGTTCATCGTATGAGTTTGTGCATATTCACCAAGGTTATGACGACGGTATCGAATTCTTCGGTGGTGCTGCTAACGTTAAAAACGTGGTCTTTACTGACACCCAAGATGACTCGATGGATATCGATTCAGGCTGGCAAGGAACTGCCCAATTCTTATATATCAAACACGGTACTGTGAACGTGGATGGCGAACAAGTATTCATGGGTAACGGTGGTTTTGAAGCCGATGGTGAGAAAAACGCCGGAGCAGAATACTCACAAGCCCCAGCATCACGTCCAACCATTGCTAACGTGACTGTGGTGACTACCGATGGCTTATCTACTCGTGATAACGATCCATCTATTGCGATGAAGTTTGACGATAACTTCTTGGGTCAGATGTACAACTTCTTGTTGGTGAAAGAAGATGTATCAACCAACGACTCGCGCTGCATTTTGTTTACTGGCGACGGTGAGAAAGGCGTGGTTGACGGTGACTTGAACTTCTACAGCTCAGTGATGGCTTGTGTTGCTGAAAACGAATTTACCTCAGGCAACTTATTCGCTAATGGTTTGAGCCGTCAAGAATGGTTCGACAATGGTGGTGAAAACGCACGTATTGGTGGTAACGCAACAGTATTTGCAGCGGATGGTTTCGCTACGGATATGAGCTCTAGTGACATTACTGTAACAGCGAACGACCTATCTAGCTTGGGTAACCCCTATTTAGAGCCGGTTGACTTTATTGGTGCAGTATCTAGCGATGATACTTCTTCTGAGTGGTACCAGTGGGTTGAAGCAGCTTTAGCAGCGGCTGAGCAAGATTAATCAACTGTTCTGATTAAGCCAAGATTAGGGGGCCGTTGTTATCGCAACGAGCCCCCTCCTTCAGACCTCGCAGGAGTTGATTATGAGCACCCAACATACCCTTAAACCGTTAGCTGTAGCGGTTAGCCTTGCCTTGCTGGCAAGCAGCCAGGCCTACGCTCAAGACCAATCTGCAGAACAAGAACCGGTTGCTGCAGCAGATACCACCATTGAAGAAGTTGTGACGACCGGAACGCGTTTACAAGGTAGTGCCGCAGCGGTCGTGGATGAGCGCAAAAATCAAGCTTTTGTGGCTGACATCCTTGGTGCTGAGCAGTTATCACGTACTGGTGATAGTGACGCGGCATCAGCCCTTCGACGGGTCACTGGTTTAACGCTAGTGGATGGTAAGTTCGTTTATGTGCGTGGCTTAGGTGAACGCTACTCTAGTGCTCGCTTAAACGGCGCCAGTATCCCTAGCCCAGACTTAACCCGTAACGTTATTCCACTCGATATCATTCCTTCAACTATCATTGAAAGCTTAGCGGTGCAGAAAGTGTTTTCGCCATCCATGCCGGCGGCTTTTGGTGGCGGTAATATTGATATCCGAACCAAATCTTTGCCGACTGATTTTCAAGCTAGCTTCGAAGTTGGTATCGGGCAAAGTGATAACGCCAGTAGCGGTTACACCTACAATCGTAACGAAGCTGGAGTTCCGCAAAATATTCGTGATGCTATCGTCAAATATCGTGGCGACTTTAGTTTACGTAACATCATTAGCAAAGACGGTTTAGTTGCCAATGAGTTGGGCTCAGCTAGTGACCAAGCTCGTGCTATTAATGCTGGTTTGGCGCAAGCCTTACCGCGTGACATTAGTCTGCAGCACGAATCGCTAGACCCTAACTACAGTATTAAAGCTAGTATTGGTAATAGCTTCGAAGAAGATTTCTTTGGGGGCAATATCGGCGTGCTGGCAGCAGCGGCCTACGACACCAAATGGAACGTTTCGGATCGTAAAAACGCAGTGTTAAGTGAAAATGCGGAAGCTGGCTGTGCTACCACACTAAACAGTGCTGAAGAGGTTGCTAATTCTTGTTACAACACCGTCAGCGAAACCACGCAAACAACTGAAACTGAGCGTTTGAATGGCGTGTTTAGTGTCGGCTATGAGCTAGATACCCATAGCGTTAGTTACACCAAATTGTATTTGACCGATGCTGAAGACGAGTCTGAATTTGGCATCATGCAAAGCCCTAACGGTAGTAACTTAAAAACTATTTATGGTTCAGGTATTGCTAACCGTGAGCATGAGTTTAAATACGAAGAACGTACCCTCGATATCGATCAAGTGCGTGGTCAACACACCCTGTTAGATTGGTGGGGTATAGGTTTTGATTGGCAGTACACTGAATCTAAAGCAGAAACAGATATCCCTACGGATATTTCCTATCGCTTTGATGACTTGTTTAACGGCCAAGGCGATTACCTGAATACCGTCGTTACCGGTGATGACAACCGCGCGGTATTCCAATACGTGGGCATGCAAGACCAAGTGAAATCTTACAGCGGTAACTTCTCATTGCCAGTTACCTTTGCGGGCTTAGACATTGAGTTTAAAGCCGGCTATGACTTTACTGATAAAGCTCGTTATTACACCACGGACCGCTTTGCTATGGATAATGGCTCTGGTTTGCGGGTAACGGTAAATGACGATCCGAATGGTATTTTGGGGATCACGGATTATCTAACCAATGACCGTATCAACGATAGTAACTTCTTATTGTCGTATCGTGAACCAACTTCACCGGACGCCGATGATTACTTAGCCGTTCAAAAAACCGATGCCTTGTACGGTGCCTTTGATATGTTCTTGAATAATCATTGGCGTTTGGCAGGTGGTGTGCGTTGGGAAGAGTTCAAACAGGTATCGTTGGCTACTTCTAGCTTGATTTTTGATCGTAACGATATCGAAACCTTCTATTCAGAAGAGCGAATTCTAAACGGTACCACGTTAGAAGATGATTTCTATCCTGCCTTGTCATTAACCTACATCAGTGATGATAATTATCAGTTGCGCTTTGGTTTTTCTGAAACCGTAGTGCGTCCAGATATCCGTGAAACAGTGCCTGTTGCCTACTACGACCCTATCACCGATATTCGGACCATTGGCCGAGCTGGTTTAGCTAGCAGCCCAATGACCAACTTTGATGCACGCTTTGAGTACTTTGCTGATAACGGCGATAACTACACAGTGTCTGCGTTCTACAAGGATATCGATAAGCCAATCGAATCGGTCTTGAGTGTCGGTGACGAAGAATACACCCTGAATTATGTGAACGGTATTTCGGCTGAAGTATACGGGATTGAGTTTGAGTGGTTACACGACTTAACCTATGTACATGACGGCTTATTTACCACCGGTAACTTAACTTGGAGTGATTCAGAAGCGGTGATTGATCCGGCGTTAGCAGGTAACTTAACTAATCCTACTAAGCGCTTAACGGGTCATTCTGAATACGTTGCTAACTTACAGCTAGGTTATGATTCGATGGATGGTAATCATTCTAGCTCGTTAGTGTATAACGTGTTTGGCGAGCGTATCTTGGCTGCGGGTATTGGTGGCCGCGGTGATGCTTACGAACAGCCATTCCACTCATTAGATTTGGTTTACAACTTCTACCCAGACTTTAATTCTAAAGTTAGCTTTAAAGTACAAAACGTATTGGGCGAAGACCAAGATGTAACTCAGTCTGGTATTACCGTGCAATCACGTGAAGTAGGGCGAGTGTTCAGCCTAAGTTACAGCTACGAATTCTAATCGTTTGTCGCAGGTTTAACTCGAATCAAAAAGGAAGCTCCATGAGCTTCCTTTTTTTATCTGTTTCTACTTGGCTTTGATGGTAGCCGTTTCATAATTTAAGACAAAGCGAATTTCGTTGCGGCCATCAATACTTACTTTGCTACTTACCACAGCGACTGGCCTAGGTGTCGCAGAGATCATACCCCAGGTAAACTCTTCCGTGGCTTGCGCAAGGTGAGCGGGGTATTCAATAACGCCTGCGCAAACATTACGATTACATTCCAATGCGGTAGGCACAAACTCAGGATGCTGGTCTAAATGCTGATTAAAGCTATCTCTGAAGTCATATTCAAAGTTGCTTATAATTTCCGAGGCAATACTCAGTTGGTCAATAAAATCATTGAACGCACGAAGGCTTAGTGCATTACTTGCGGCTTCTCCTGATAACCCACCAGGTTGGTCTAGCTGCTCAATTAAATAAGCCATCTGCTGAGCTTCTGTTAATTGCTCAAAGGGGATCCTGGTAGGTACAGAATCCTCGCTTACCTTTGGTTCTGTGTAGGGCGCCGCAAGAGGCTTTTCAGGGCTGATTATTGGTGTGACTGAGGGTGCACTAGCGCTGTTGCTGTGAAGCTGATTATTCTCGTCCACACGCTCATCGGTGTGAGATGGCTTAGGTTGTGATAAGGGGTCAGTGATATACCAGTAGCCGCCTACTGCAACTAGACCCGTGACGACCAACCATCTTAGCTTCATGTTTTATCTCCGTTGTTTAACTCCATGCTTAGATTAGCAGAGCAAAAACGAAAAAACCCCGCTATTTCTAGCGGGGTTTTCGGAATAATGGTGCCCAGAGGCGGAATCGAACCACCGACACGGGGATTTTCAATCCCCTGCTCTACCGACTGAGCTATCTGGGCAACGGGGCGTATTAAACGAGTTTTTGAGTCTTGAGTCAACCGATTTTTTATAGAAAATCACTTAAACAGGACCGTTTGCTCAGTAAATACGCAGATTGCTGGAAATTACACCTTCAAGTAGGTGCTTCCGGCTAAACACTTCTCGTAATAGTCTGTCCATCGTACACCTTCGCGTGGTGCAATGTGACCCTTACGAACTTCACGGTCAATCGACTTCTTCACAGTCTTTGCCATAAAGTCAGTGTTGTACTGCATGGTTTCAAGCACTTTTTCAGCGGCCGTGCCTGGTACCACTTCTTCAATATAGAAATCACCTGGCTCGTCATCGTGACAATAAATGTGCACTTCAGTTAAGCGGCCAAAGAGGTTATGCATATCGCCCATAACGTCTTGGTAAGCACCGGTTAAAAACATGCCAACATGATAAGGCTCGTTTTTACGCAGTGCATGCATCGGGATGTTATCACTAATCTCGGTACCTTCAATGTACTTGCTTAACTTACCATCGCTATCACAGGTGATATCAACAATAGAGCAGCGTACTTCTGGTTTTTCGTTCAGTCGTGTAATAGGAACAATTGGTAGTACTTGTCCAATCGCCCAAGTATCTGCGGCTGACTGAAAAATCGAGAAGTTACAGAGATACTGACTTGCCAGCATATCTTCAAGCTCTTCAAGCTCTTGGAACACGAAACTTTCGCGATCTAACGATTGATGAATCTCGCTGAGAATACGCCAATACATGGTATCTAGCTTGGCCATCTCTTCGAGCGATAAAATACCCAGTTTAAAAGCTTCGTATGCGCTTTGTTTGAATGACGCAGCATCGTTGTAGCGTTCTTGTGGGTGCATGTCGTTCGCATTTACCAGTTCCCGCATATTACTAACTAAAATATGTTCGTTGCTGCTGGCGCTGATATCAAACTGGGCACCGGTATTCTTAATTTCGCCAACAATATTGGTCACCACACAGCTGTGGTGAGCTGTGATGGCACGGCCACTCTCGCTTACGAGGTTAGGGTGGGGCACCTGCTCTAGGTCACAAATTTGCTTAACGCCGTAAACCACGTCTGCCACGTATTCATCGGTAGAATAGTTACGTGATGAATCTGTGGTAGAGCTAGTACCGTCGTAATCAATACCTAGGCCGCCACCAATATCGAGGTACTCAAGCGGAACTCCAAGCTGTACCAGTTTGGCATAGAGTCGAGCACCTTCAGATACCGCTTCTTTAACCTTACGGATATCAGACATTTGGCTACCGATATGAAAGTGCAGCAGCTTAGCGCAATGCAGCATATCTTCTTTCTTTAGGAGTTCAACAATGTTTAAGATTTCGGTAATACTTAGGCCAAATTTAGCTCGATCGCCGCTTGAGCCAGCCCACTTACCTGCGCTACGCACCATCATTTTGCTGCGTAAGCCAATCATAGGTTCTACCCCAAGCTTTTTCGCGAGCGGTATCAACATTTCTAGTTCACTGAATTTCTCAATGACGATGATCATTTTGCGGCGTAATTGACGGCCAAGTAGGGCCAGCGTTAAATAATCTTCGTCTTTGTAGCCATTCAATACGGTTAACGCATTGGGGTTTTCGTTGTAGGCCAATACCGCCATCAATTCAGGTTTTGAACCTGCTTCAAGCCCGTAATCGTAGGGTTCGCCGGCATCGATGATCTCTTCAACCACTTCGCGCATTTGGTTTACTTTAATCGGGAACACACCTACATAGCGACCTTGGTAGTCGGCATCAGTAATCGTTTTAGCAAAGGTTTCGTTTAAGATCTCTACCTGCGAGCGCAAAATGTCGTGAAAACGAATAACCGCTGGTAATTGAATACCTTCAGCTAAAATTTCATCCACTACTTCTTGCATATCGATGGTGACATCGGGGATGCGATGATTGGGGGCAATCTGAATGTTGCCATTGGCACCGATCGAAAAGTAGCCCGCGCCCCAGCGCTTTACACCGTAGAGTTCTTCGGCGTCATCAATACTCCATGGTTCTGCCATTAGCGAACTCCTTTTTCGTTTAAAATAATCAATAACTCGCGCACAATTTTAGCAGCGAACACATCTGAGTTGCCCGTTGGGTCGATTTCTGGAGATAACTCAACCACATCGGCGCCAACCAGATTTTTCTCGCGTAAAATTTTCATCAAGCTGACATACGAATGGAAATCTTCACCACCCGGTTCTGGTGTACCTGTGCCCGGTAAAAAGGCCGGGTCAAAATAGTCTAAATCCAAGGTCAAATAGACTGGCCGATCTGCTGGTATCGCAGCAACGCTGGCTAGAAAATCTTGGCGTGATTTGCGTACCGTGCCATGCTCGTTCATGTATTGATATTCTTCACGCGTACCTGAGCGAATACCGTACTGAATTAACTGATGTCCCGGGCCGAAATGATCTAAGCTACGGCGAATGATAGATGCATGAGAATAGTGATAGCCTAAAAAACCATCGCGTAAATCTGCGTGAGCATCTAAATGCAATAACACCATATCTGGGTACTGAGCTAAATATTTACGAATAGGCGCATAAGAGATGGAATGCTCGCCCCCTAGGGTAAGCACGCGCACGTTGTTAGCGGCTAAATCGATAGCACCAAAAGCTTCATCAAACTGATCGGTGGCGAACTGCCATTGCGCTTCGACATCGTCACTATCGCCTAGCGATAGATTACCTAAATCTACAAAAGGTAAATCAAACAAATCAGCGTCTAAGTAGGGCGAATAGCTTTCGATATCTTCAGAAACTGCGCGAAGACCATCTGGACCGTTTCGGGTACCTTTTCTGAAACAGGCGGTACCGTCAAAGCCGAAACCTATAATATGAGTGCCATTAGCATAAATAGCTTGCTCTACTTGGGCCCCAAAAAACTCGCGTACCGGTTGTTCGGTCGCAATAGTTAGGGTTGCGATTTGTTTAGGTTGATGTGTGCTCAATGTCACTCACCTCCATCAGTAAAAAAAGAGGCTGCGCAAGCGCAGCTATGGGTCTTTGAAAAGGGCGCATATTATCTGCGCAATTGGCTTAAATTGCCACTATTGCGACGGCTTGTTAGCACTCTTTTTTACTGGATTAAAAATCTCATGTTGAATTCGTAATAAATTCTCATCCAGCGGGTTTTTCTTGGTCCAAGTATCTACCAGTGGCACGGCCACCATTTGATTCGCTTTGATCCCTGCCATAACGCGCGTGGCGCCTTGTAAGATCAATTCGATGGCATGCACACCCAATTGCGATGCCAAAATTCTATCACTTGGAGCCGGCGCACCACCACGTTGAATATGGCCCAGCAAACAAGGTCGGCACGGCATATCAAACTCTGCTTCGAGTTGTTCCGATAGGGCTACGGCACCGCCTGGCCATTGATGTTCGCTGAGCACCATCACATAACTACCAGGGCCGCGCACCGCTTCTACGCGCTTGATATGTTTAACTAAGGCCGCCACCGTTAGCGGCTTATCGCGTTGCAGCTCTGGTAAAATCATCCGTTCTGCACCAGCAGCCATGGCACTGCTTAAACCAATAAAGCCAGCATGACGTCCCATGACTTCAACGATAAATACCCGATCCATCGCATCGGCCGTATCACGAATTTTATCCAAGGCATCCATGGCAATTGCGACCGCGGTGGCATAGCCAATGGTGGCATCGGTACCATACAAGTCGTTGTCGATGGTGCCTGGCACCCCAATAATTTGGCCCTGCCAATACTGACTCAAATGTTCAGCACCGCGAAACGAACCATCGCCACCAATCACCACCAGCGCAGAGAGCCCCAGAGCATCAAGATTCTCGGCTGCTAATTGCGCTGCTGCTACTTCTTTGAACCGCGGGCAGCGGGCACTTTTAATGATGGTTCCTGAATATTGTAAGACGTGCAGGACATCGGCTGCCTTTAGCGATAAATATTCATTGTTTAACAAGCCTTCGTAGCCATGACGAAATGCAATAACTTCCATATCATAATGCTCAGCGGCTAAAACTACGGCGCGTAATGCGGCATTCATGCCGGGGGCATCACCACCACTGGTGAGTACGCCAATCCTTTGTCTTGATGTTGTTGCTGACACACATTTACTCCTCTTGTCATTTATTTGATAAGCTTAACCAACTCACATCAATTTACAACGAAGAACCGCATGACAGAGCAAAAAAATCCACGAATCGATGTAAAATTAATGCAAGCTTGGGCGCAACAGTGCTTGCAACAGGCTGGAGCCACTGATCCTGTTGCTGCAGCTATGGCTCAGCACTTGGTTGCTGCCGACTTGCTGGGGTTTCGGACCCATGGTTTGATGCGCTTAAAATACAATGTTGATTGTTTGCAACAGGGCCAGACTAAACCAAGCGGTGAGCCGCGAGTGATAAGTCAACGCGGTGCGCTGGAATTGTGGGATGCCGACTTGCTCTCGGGGCTATACGTGATGCCGCAAGCAGTGGCTCGAGCCATCGCGATGGCGCGTGATTATGGAACCGGCACTGTGTTGGTGCGCCGTACCCAACATGTTGCCGCTTTGGCTGTGTATTTAGAACAGGCGGTAGCTGCCGGCATGCTGATTCAAATGATGTGTGCCACGCCTGGGCAAGCGGTGGTGGCGCCACATGGCGCTAAATCAGCTTGGTTTTCACCAAACCCTTTTGCGATCGGGGCACCAACGCTGAGCGATCCGGTCCTGTTTGATGTGAGCTTATCCATGACCGCCGCCGGTAAGGTTCGTAAAGCCTTGGCGGAGCAACAACAGCTGCCGTATCCTGCGTTGATTACTGCTGCGGGTGATTACACCTGTGATCCTGCTACCTTTGTGCAAGATCCGCCCAGTGTTTTGGCCAGTTTAGGTGGTGAATTGTTAGGTTATAAAGGCTCTGGGTTGAATTTATTTAGCGAACTGTGGACGCTCGCCTTGAGTCAATGGGGACGACATCAGGAACAAGCGGGTCTGGATGCCAATACCGTGTGGATTCAAGTGATCGACCCAAGTGCTTTGGGCGCTTCAGAAGCATTTCAGGCGCAAGCGCAAGCGTTGGTTGATGGGATTCATCAATGTACGCCGATTACAGCATCCCAGCCGGTTCGAATTCCGGGGGAAGGTGCGCTGGCACGGCGAAAACAGCAACTACAACAGGGCATAGAATATAGCCCTCAACTGTTACACCAGTTGGCTAAATTGGGCGACAAGCTAGGTTTAGACTTGCCGCCATGCCTTTAAGGCTGCAGGCGTTGGACGTTCCAGCCATGCTTGCCCAGCTGGTAAACAAAGCGGTCGTGTAAGCGATAACGGCCGCCTTGCCAGAATTCAAAGCGTTGCGGCTTAATCAGGTAGCCGCCCCAATGCGCAGGCATGGGAATGGTTTTTCCTTCATATTGCTCGGTGAGTTGATGATAGTGCTGCTCTAATTCACTGCGGCTTGCAATGGGGCTACTTTGGCTAGAGGCCAGAGCGCCTAATTGGCTCTCACGTGGGCGTTGGTAAAAATAGCTTTCGCTTTCTGCCTGACTGATTTTTTCCGCATGCCCTTCAATGCGTATTTGCTGCTCCAACGCTAGCCAAGCAAAATGCATGGCTACTTTGGGGTTGTGCGCAATGTCTTGCCCTTTAGCACTGTTGTAATTGGTGTAAAACACAAAGCCATCGGTCCGCACTTCTTTTAACAGCACCACGCGCTGATGAGGTTGCCCATCAGCGCTGACGGTGGCTACAGTAAAAGCAGTTGGGTCCGTTTGTGAAGGATGATCTTTGGCCGCTTGAAACCAATTCGCAAATTGCTGCATCGGGTCCTGCTGCAGCGAATCACGAGTTAACCGCCCTTGCGTGTAATCGCGCCGAACATGTTTAATATCTAAAGAATTTTCCGGTACATCAGCTTGGCTCATTATCATCCTTCCTTATGACTTACTTGGTCGTTGCTTGGTGATACACGCGTTCGCCAGCAACGTAAGTGGCTTGCACTTGGTTCTGCCATAGTATAGCGGCATCACGCGCAAAGGGATCATGATCCAACACAATGAAATCAGCCCATTTGCCCGGCTCTAAGGTGCCAAGGATCTGTTCCTGACCTGCGGCATAAGCGGCATCTAAAGTAAAAGCTTGTAACGCTTGCGTTAGGGTCAAGCTTTCGTGAGCGTACCAGCCACCTTGGGGTTGGTTATCACGGTCTTGGCGGGTTACGGCTGCATGTAAACCAAAGAAGGGGTTAGCAAGTTCCACTGGGAAATCTGAGCCAGCGGCAATAATAGTGCCTTGCTGGGCAAGTGTTTGCCAAGCATAGGCGCCTTTCATTCGGGCTTTACCAAGCCTATCTTCTGCCATGTTCTTATCGCTAGTGGCATGGGTAGGCTGCATCGATGCAATAATATTGAGTTGTTTGAACCGCACCAAATCATCCGGGTGCACCACTTGTGCGTGCTCAATTCGATGGCGCAGGTTGGTACCGCCAAAGAGCTCAAAGGCATGCGCAAACTCATCTAACACGATACGGTTAGCGCGGTCACCAATGGCATGAGTATTGATTTGAAAGCCATGGGGAATAATCAGCTGATATAGAGCGCGCATGTCTTCTTGTGAGGTAACCATCAAACCATGCTGATGAGGCGAGTCTGAGTAGGGTTCGAGCAACGCCGCACCGCGACTTCCTAGCGCACCGTCGGCATAAATCTTGACGCTACGAACGGTGAGTTTATCGTCATCGCTAACAATAGCTCCTTGCGCTAAAAGTTCAGCTAACTTGGGCTCGCTACCAGATAACATCGCGTAGACTCGCAAGGGCATGTTTTGTGCAGCAAGGTCTTGATAAGCTTTTAAGTTCAAAGCGTCAATACCGGCATCATGAACGCTGGTAATACCCTGCGCTAACAAATGGTCAAAGGCTAATTGTAGGGCTTGTTTAGTTTGTTCAATACTCGCTGCCGGTAGCTTCTGTTCGATTAAAGCCATGGCATTATCAATCAATACTCCGGTCGGCTCACCGTTGCTATCACGAATAATGTCACCGCCTTCGGGGCTTACCGTGGCAGCAGTAATGCCAGCTAGTTCTAACGCTTTGCTATTCGCCCACGCGGCGTGGCCGTCTACCCGAGTTAAATAGACTGGGCGGTCGGTTATCGCCTCATCTAAACTGTTGCGTTGCGGAAATTCTTTACTTGGCCAATTTTCTTGATTCCAGCCGCGTCCTATCACCCATTCTAATTGCGGGTTCTGTTTAGCAAAGTTGTTAACTGCAGCAACGGCTGCCGTTTCCGAGGCCGCGTCGCGTAAGTCTGCTTGCATCAAGTTCTGACCAAGGCCCAATACATGGCCGTGGGCGTCAATGAGTCCAGGCAAAATAGTTTTGCCTTGTAGATTAATTTGATTAGTAATATCAGCTAGATTAAGCTTCTTGTTCAGTTGTTCATAATCGCCAACTGCGGCTACTTTGCCATTAATGATAAGTAAGGTATTAAACTGCTTAAGTTGCGCATCTGTGCCTGGTTCACCGGTAAGGGTGTAGCCGTTTGCATTAGTAAAGAGTATTGTTTTAGCTGTTACCGATGTACACAACAAAAATAAAACAATTGTGCATAAACGAAGGGTGGTCATTATTTACTCCAATGTTGGCTGTTTTATTGCCATCTCGGCTAGTTATTAGAATTATCGTTGTTTAGAGCATTTTAGCGGTCTTTGCACTTTTTACATATATTTACAATTCAATAACACTGAAACTTCAAACATTCGTTAAACAGTGTACAATAGCTTCATTAATAGGGAAATGTTGCTGCACGTGGTATGCCATGAAAATACTCATTATCGATTCTCAATTTTTTGTGCGGGCAGGTCTAATTCAGGTATTAACTAGTTTTTCTGAAGACCTAGCCATTTACGAAGCGCCATCTTTCGAGATAGCGCAGGAATATTTGCGCCATCAAAGTGACTATAACCTGATCTTCTTCGACATGGATATTCCTGACGCAGAAGTACGGCCTACTTTGCAAACTCTGAAAAAAATGGCTCCGACAGCGCATGTTGTGCTGTTTAGTTGGGCGCGTCCGTTGTCTGAAGTACGCCAAGCTCTGAGTAACGGCGTGCGTAGCTATTTGCCTAAAGATGCCACGGCAGAAGAAGCTAAGTTAGC
Organism: Pseudidiomarina fusca; assembly: GCF_032227045.1. Classification (NCBI taxonomy): domain Bacteria; kingdom Pseudomonadati; phylum Pseudomonadota; class Gammaproteobacteria; order Alteromonadales; family Idiomarinaceae; genus Pseudidiomarina; species Pseudidiomarina fusca. The sequence goes on along the minus strand of NZ_JANFPJ010000015.1, from coordinate 9,512 downwards.
TATTCGAGTGTTGCTCAATAACGACCGTTACTTGCCGGATGAGTCACGACTAGCTGGTAGTGGTGCGCGCCAAGGTAGTGCTGAACATTTCTTATCGCCACGCCAATTAGAAATCATGCAATTATTGGCACAAGGTTTATCAAACAAAGAGATTGCTACTATTCTTGGTATTACTGAAGGAACCATTCGAGTTCATTTATCAGCAATCTTCAAAGCCATTAAAGTGTCTAATCGCACGGAAGCAACGCTCTGGTATTTATTGCGGCAGAAGCGTTTAGTTAATTAATGAATTGAGGTGGGTATATGCAGTTAGAGCAGTTATTAAAATCGCTCGAACAACGTCAACAGGCACCCACCCATTTATGGAACCCTCCTTATTGTGGCGAGTTGCCCATGCTAATTGATGAGCATGGGCAATGGCATTATTCTGGTTCGCCGATTCAACGTGCAGCTCTGGTTAAATTATTCGCCTCGGTACTAGTGAAGGAAGGCGAAGATTATTTCTTGGTAACTCCCGTTGAAAAAGTCAAAATTACCGTAGTTGATGTTCCTTTTATGATCACCACCTGGCAACGCCAGCAACATCAACAAGACCAAGTCATTGGTGTGACTACCAATATCGGTGAAAGCTTCCCGTTATCCACAACCCATCCGGTACAGATGCGTGGCCAAGTACCTTATGTGGATTGTGGTCGCGAACTTTGGGCTAAGGTGCACCGCAATGTGTTGTATCAATGGGCAGAGATTGCGGAGCCTGAGTTGTATACTAATGCTTTAGGTGAGCAGCGTGAACGCTTAGTGCTAACCAGTGCTGGGCAGAAGTTTACGTTAGCTGAGCTTGAGCCAGATCCCAAGTCCGAGTAAGTGTGCTTTAGTGAGAAAGTATGGCTAATAGGGCGCTAAAGCGCAGATTATTTGCGCACACGCCGACGCTGCTCTATTATAGCCGACCTCGATTTAGTTACTTTATAGAGACCAATGAATGCGGCCACTTAAGTTAACGCTGGCACAATTAGACTTTACCGTCGGTGCACTCAATCAAAATTTAAAAACTATTTTGGCGACCATGCAGGCTCATCAGGATAGTGACATCATTGTCTTTCCAGAATTAGCTCTTACCGGTTATCCGCCGGAAGATTTATTGTTTCGTGAAGACTTTGAACAGTTGGTTGCACAAGCTATCACGACAATTGCCACAGCCGCGCAGCACAGCGTCGTAGTTATTGGGCATCCGCAACGGGTTGGTAATGAGCTTTTTAATAGCGTGTCAGTGCTCTACCAAGGTCAGTTATTAACACGCTATCACAAGCAACGCTTGCCTCAGTACGGGGTGTTTGACGAGCAGCGTTACTTTATCCCGGGTCATCAAACAGGCTTTTTCGATTATCAGGGCTATCGCATTGGCTTGCTCATTTGTGAAGATATTTGGCATGCCGAACCTTGGGCGGCACTACAACGCGAAAAGGTAGACTTGGTGTTGTCGTTAAATGCCTCACCTTACGAGGTTGATAAGCATCAGCAGCGTTTCCACATTCTGCAACAACGTATCCATGAGAAGGCTTGTCCGGTTATCTATGTTAATAATTGTGGTGGCCAAGATGAGTTGGTGTTTGATGGCCATTCGTTGGTGCTTTCAGCTACCGGCGAGTTAGTGGCCGAGTTACCCCATTGCGAACCTTGCTGTGCGACTCTTAGCTATAGCTCCGACGCCGGTTTTAGTGGGATAGATGATTGGCGGCCGTACGCTAGTGAGCCGCTGGCGCTGATTTATCAAGCGTTGGTTCTGAGTGTGCGTGATTATGTGCAGAAAAACGGCTTCAAAGGCGTCACCTTGGGGTTATCTGGGGGCATTGATTCGGCGTTAACTTTAGCGATTGCAGCAGATGCTTTGGGTGCTGCGCAAGTTCATGCCGTAATGATGCCATTCAAATACACGTCGCAAATGAGCCAAGACGATGCGCAACTGCAAGCCGAGCGCATGGGCGTAAACTATGATGTGGTTGCCATAGAGCCTATCTATGATAGTTTCATGCAGCAACTGAGCCCGTTATTTGGCGATGATGCGCTGGGCACAACCACCGAAAACTTGCAGGCGCGAAGTCGTGGAGTGATTGTGATGGCGTTGTCTAACAAGACCGGTTCGTTGGTGCTTACTACCGGTAATAAAAGCGAGTTGGCGGTAGGTTACTGTACATTGTATGGTGATATGTGTGGTGGTTTTGCGCCTTTGAAAGATATTCCTAAGACCTTGGTGTTTGCTTTAGCTCGCTATCGTAACCAAGCGCAAGAGGTGATTCCTGAGCGGGTGATCACGCGTCCACCATCGGCCGAGTTAGCTCCGGATCAAAAGGATGAAGATAACCTTCCGCCCTATGAGGTGCTGGATAAAATTCTGACCTTGTATGTTGAGCAAGATTGGTCGGCAGCAGCTATTATCGATTGTGGTTTTGATCGGGCTGATGTCTTGCGTGTGATCAAATTGGTTGATATTAATGAGTACAAACGTCGGCAAGGAGCGGTTGGACCGAAAATTACATCGCGTAATTTTAGCAAAGATCGCCGGTATCCAATTACCAACCATTTTCGTTATGAAATAGAACGTCAATTAGAAGGCAGCAGCAAACCATGAAAAAAATAGAAGCTATTATCAAGCCCTTTAAACTAGATGACGTACGCGAAGCTCTGTCAGAAATTGGTATTGCCGGTATGACGGTGTCAGAAGTCAAAGGTTTTGGTCGGCAAAAAGGCCATACAGAACTCTACCGTGGTGCTGAGTACATGGTCGATTTTTTACCTAAGGTAAAACTTGATATTGTGGTGGCTGATGATCAAGTGGATCGTTGCATTGATACTATTTTAGAAACAGCACAAACTGGAAAAATTGGCGATGGTAAAATCTTTGTGACCAACGTTGAGCGGGTTATTCGGATCCGTACTGGTGAAGAAAACGAAGATGCCGTTTAGTCGGGGTGTTGGTTAAGCATTAAAAAAGCCCTAGTTAATGACTAGGGCTTTTTTATAGTGACGATAGCTTTTAATCTTGCCCAAGACCGCGGCGGAAGTATCGGCTATTCGGAAAGTTTTTCTGCAAGGTAGCAACTGTATCTTGCTGTAACTGGTCCAGATTTAACTGCTCGTATGAGTTGGCCATAATGATAAGTGCAGTTTCAGCTTCGGCAGTATCAGGGAAGTTCTCCAGCACGTATTTACCTCGGTTAGCGGCGGATAAAAAAGCTTCGCGCTTCACATAATATTGAGCTACTGCAAGTTCGTACTGAGCCAAGGTGCTTTTAATAGCGACCATACGCTGGCGCGCATCTGCAGCATATTTACTGTCAGGAAAACGACGAACCAACTCGGCAAAATCATCAAAAGCTTCACGAGTTTTAGTTGGGTCGCGGTCTGCACGATCAACTCCGAAAAACTCTTGAATAGTATTCTCGGCAGTACGTTGGTTGGTTAAACCACGCATGTATAGCGCATAGTCATAATCTTGATGATTGGGGTTTAAGCGCACAAAGCGGTCGATGGTTGCCAACGCTTTATCTAGATTACCAACCTTGTAATAAGCGTAGATTAGGTCTAATTGTATTTGGTGCGTCAATGGCCCGAACGGATAGCGCATGTTAATCGATTCTAAAATTTGTAGCGCGTTGTTAATGTTACCGTTCGCTAAACTTGATTTAGCTCGCTCGTAGCCTTTTTCTACGTCACTTAGCCGGCTATCATCAAATTGGTCATCAGGTGTTCCTGAGCATGCGCTAACTGCAATTACTGCTGCGCAAGCTAAAATAAGTCGTAATTTCATAATTAGTTTTTTTAATCTCTGTTGATTTAACTTTGGTGCAGCGGACCAAACAGGTACACTATATACATTCAATGCATTCTAGCGCAGCAACGGCTGCTTTCACAGGTCCTATTTATAATTTATGAGTGAACACATTTCTTTATCCGGCACAGTGCCACAATCTGCCAACGGTAAGCGCTTGGACCAAGCAGTAGCTGAGATGTTCCCTGACTATTCACGGTCACGGTTAAAAACTTGGATAACTGATGGACAAGTACGCATAGATGGTGAGGTCGTCGATCGGCCGCGAGAAAAAGTTTTGGCCGGTATGGATATTGAAATCGACGGCGTGCTAGTTGAAGTAAAACGCTTTGAAGCGCAGCCGATTGAGTTAGATATTGTCTACGAAGACGATGACATTATGGTGATCAATAAACCCGCGGGCTTAGTTGTTCATCCTGGTGCCGGTACTCCGGATGGCACTTTGTTGAACGCGTTGTTACATCATTTTCCTGCTATCGATCAAGTGCCGCGAGCAGGTATTGTGCATCGTTTGGACAAAGACACCACCGGATTAATGGTGGTGGCAAAAACTATTCCGGCGCAAACACACTTGGTTGCGGCCATGCAAAATCGTGAAATCACCCGCGAATATGAAGCTGTGTGTAACGGCCCCATGACTGCTGGCGGTACTGTTGAAGAAGCCATTGGCCGTCATCCAACGAAGCGTACGCATATGGCGGTAGTGGCGCTAGGCAAACCGGCAGTAACACACTATCGAGTGGTTGAACGGTTTCGTGCGCACACGCATTTGCGGCTGCGCTTAGAAACTGGCCGGACCCATCAAATACGGGTGCACATGGCACATATTCGTCATCCGTTAGTAGGCGACTTTACTTACGGCGGTCGGCCTCGACCTCCGCAAAAAGCTGGCGAGCCTTTGCTGGAAATGCTCCGCGGCTTTCGTCGGCAAGCGTTACATGCCGCACGCCTATCGTTGCACCACCCCATAACGGGTGAATGGTTAAGTTGGGATGCGCCAACGCCGGCCGATATGGTGGAGCTGCTGGCAGTGCTACGCGCAGATCGTAAAGAGTTTCCCATCGATTAACCATGCTTATCCCTAACTGGACATTACCTGCGGGTGTGAAAGCTGCGGTTACCACAACCGCAGCTCCGGGTAATGTGGCGGTTCATGTTGGGGATGATCCTGCTCAAGTCTTGCTTCGGCGCCGTCAGTTAGTGCGCCAATTAGCCTTACCCAGTAGTCCTCGTTGGCTACAACAAACCCATAGTACTCGTGTGCTAAACCTCTCAGCATTGCACTCAGATGCGCCAATGACGGGGCTGAACGCCGATGCTAGTTATACCAATCAGGCGCACCAAGTCTGTGCGATATTAACTGCAGATTGCTTACCCATTTTAATAGCAGCTAACGATGGCTCAGAAATCGCCGCTATTCATGCCGGATGGCGTGGCTTAGCACAAGGGATTATCACCAATACCTTAGCTAACTTTGCAACGCCAGCAAGCCAGCTCACAGCTTGGATCGGGCCCGCTATTTCTGCAACCGCCTATGAGGTAGGTGCTGATGTTCGCGAGCCATTTTTATCGCAAGGCCTTGTTGATGAGATTAGTTTTCGTCCCCATATTGCAGGTAAGTGGTTTGCTGATTTACCTGTTTTAGCGCAACGAATTCTTGCTCAGCAAGGAGTAGAACAGATAACTCAAAGCGGTTATTGTACCTTTTCAGACCAAAGGTTTTATTCTTACCGCCGCAATCCACTGTGTGGGCGAATAGCGACGTTAATCTGGAAAATTTAATTTCCCCCTTGAATTTGTCGAAATAATACCCACATTAAATGTCAGGATTAATGATTTTTTAAGAGGGTTATCATGCGATTCGATAAATTAACCAATAAATTTCAGCAGGCAGTGGCAGAGGCGCAATCTTTGGCGCTAGGGCGTGACCACGCCTACATAGAGCCATTGCATTTAATGCAAGCTTTGTTACAACAAGATGGCGGCAGCTTGCGGCCGTTATTTACGCTAATGCAAGTAGATTTGGCGGCTTTTCGTTCAGACTTAGCCGCAGCATTAGATAAATTACCCCAGGTAGAAGGTACCGGCGGCGATATTCAGGTATCGCCAGCCACAGCAAGTCTGTTAAATCTATGCGACAAATATGCACAGAAACGCAAAGATCAATTTATATCATCAGAGCTATTTGTGCTTGCTGCAACGGAAGATAAGGGTGCCTTAGGTGAGATTTTCAAGCGCCACCGAATCGCCAGAGCTGCGGTTGAACAAGCTATCGAACAAGTGAGGGGCGGAGAAGCTGTGGATGATCAAAACGCAGAAGAGAAACGCCAAGCGCTAACAAAATACACGATTGATTTAACTGAACGAGCAGAATCGGGCAAGTTAGATCCTGTGATTGGTCGTGATGAAGAGATCCGCCGCACCATTCAGGTGTTACAGCGTCGCACTAAAAATAACCCAGTGTTAATTGGTGAGCCAGGTGTAGGTAAAACTGCCATTGTTGAAGGCTTGGCGCAACGCATCGTCAACGGTGAGGTGCCGGAAGGCTTAAAACACAAACGAGTGTTGTCCCTTGACCTAGGCGCTTTGCTGGCTGGTGCTAAGTATCGTGGTGAGTTTGAAGAACGATTAAAAGCGGTGCTCAACGAATTAAGTAAAGAAGAAGGGCGTATTATTCTCTTCATTGATGAGCTTCACACCATGGTCGGCGCCGGCAAAGCTGATGGCGCCATGGATGCCGGTAACATGCTTAAACCAGCGCTGGCGCGAGGAGAGTTGCATTGCGTAGGCGCAACCACCCTAGATGAGTATCGCCAATACATTGAGAAAGATGCAGCGTTAGAACGCCGTTTTCAAAAAGTACTGGTGGATGAACCATCGGTGGAAGACACCATTGCGATCTTGCGCGGTTTGAAAGAACGCTACGAAGTGCATCACTCAGTGCAAATCACTGACCCTGCAATTGTGGCTGCCGCAACGCTTTCGCATCGTTACATCAGTGATCGGCAATTGCCAGATAAAGCGATTGATTTGATTGACGAGGCGGCATCAAGCATTCGGATGCAAATCGATTCTAAGCCGGAAGATTTAGACCGACTCGAGCGCCGTATCATTCAGTTGCAGTTAGAGCAAAAGGCTCTACAGAAAGAGCAAGATGAAGCGAGTAAAAAACGCCTTACCTTACTAGAGCAGGAGTTAACCGAGCAGCAGCGTAAATACCAAGAGCTAGAACAGGTGTGGTTAGCTGAAAAAGCGGTAGTGCAAGGTGAGCAAAACATTAAGGCTCAACTTGAGCAAGCCAAAACCGATCTTGAGATAGCGCGCCGAGCTGGTGATCTTAATCGTATGTCTGAGCTGCAATACGGCAAAATACCTGAGCTTGAGCGTCAGCTTAAGGCGGCAACTGAAGCCGATGAGCAGGGTATGAGCTTGCTAAAAAATAAAGTCACCGACGAACAGATTGCAGATGTGTTGTCGCGTTGGACTGGCATCCCGGTAAGCAAGATGCTTGAGGGGGAACGTGAGAAATTGTTACAGATGGAGCAACAATTACACCAGCGCGTGGTAGGACAAGACGAAGCAGTCACTTCTGTTGCTAACGCTATTCGCCGATCTCGTGCTGGTTTATCTGACCCGCAACGGCCATTGGGCTCATTTTTATTCCTAGGCCCAACCGGTGTAGGTAAAACGGAATTGTGCAAAGCTTTGGCTAACTTCATGTTTGACACTGATGAAGCCATGGTACGGATTGATATGTCCGAGTTTATGGAAAAACATTCCGTATCGCGCTTAGTGGGAGCACCGCCAGGATATGTTGGTTACGAAGAAGGTGGTTATTTAACCGAGGCGGTACGCCGCAAGCCTTATTCGGTGGTCTTGTTAGACGAAGTTGAAAAGGCACACCCAGACGTCTTCAATATTTTATTACAGGTATTGGATGATGGTCGTTTAACCGATGGCCAAGGTCGCACTGTTGATTTTCGTAATACGGTTATCATCATGACATCGAACTTGGGCTCTGATGTTATTCAGGAAAAAGCTCACCAGCAAAGTTATGATGAAATGAAGGCAGATGTGATGGGTATTTTACAACATCACTTCCGTCCAGAGTTTCTTAACCGGGTAGACGAAACGGTGGTGTTCCATCCATTAGCCCAGGAACATATTAAGAACATCGCTAATATTCAATTGCAGCGGTTATATCAACGTTTAGCTGAGCGTGATTACCGTATGGAGTTAACTGAAGCTGCCTTAGCCCATTTAGCTAAAGCCGGTTTTGACCCAGTGTTTGGTGCCCGACCGCTGAAACGAGCCATTCAACAGGAGCTTGAAAATCCGTTGGCGCAACAAATCTTGGCGGGTAAGTTACTGCCGCAACAATTAATAAAAGTAGATGTAGAGAATGAGCGGTTGGTGATATCTCAGTAAACCATACAACAGCAATGGGTGAAACAAACAATAGCCGAGTACCACAATACTCGGCTATTTATTGCCCCATATAAGCTATGCTATGCTGTGCGACCATTTTTGAAAGGACGAAGACGTTATGCCCAATAAACCAGACACAGCGAATACCGCAAAAGCGCGAGGCATTTATTTATTGCCTAACTTGTTAACAACAGCCGGTTTGTTCTCAGGATTCTTTGCGATTGTCGCGTCAATGAACAATATGTTTGAGTCTGCTGCCGTGGCGGTATTTATCGCTATGGTATTTGATGGGTTAGATGGACGCGTTGCTCGTATGACTAACACTGAAAGCGCTTTTGGTGCTGAATACGACAGTATGGCCGATATCGTGTCGTTCGGTATGGCGCCTGCATTAGTAATGTATAATTGGGCGCTCTCTGACTTAGGTAAATTAGGTTGGTTAGCTGCCTTTATCTTTGTGGCTGGCGGTGCATTACGCTTAGCCCGTTTCAATACCAACCTTGGCACTGCCGACAAACGTTACTTTCAAGGTTTAGCTATTCCTAGTGCTGCCGCAATTGTGAGTGGTTTAGTATGGGTGGGTAGTAAATATGAAATCGATCCAACCAGCATTAATTATTTGGCTGCCTTTATTACAATCGCTGCCGGTCTATTAATGGTAAGTAATTTCCGTTACCACTCGTTTAAAGATGTCGATTGGCGCGGACGCGTTTCATTTATTGCTATCTTAGCTATTGTGTTGGCTTTTGTTGTAGTAGCCACCGAGCCATCACTAGTTTTGTTCTCTATTTTTATGCTTTATGCCATTTCAGGCCCAATCACTACGTTCCGGACTGTGAAAAATATTAAGTTAGAGCATGTTGTTGGTGATACCGACGACTGTAATGCTGAGCCATCAGTAAAGCCAGCGCAGCAAGCGCAATCGAACGAAGTAGAACTGGATAGCGCAAAAAGCGAGCAGGTGAAGGGCGATAAATAAACGATCGAACAAAAAAGGCGCAGTCAGCACAAAAAAGTGAAAAAAGATCTTGCGCCTTTGAATATGATCCTTATAATTCGCCGCCGTTGTCACCGAGAAGTTAGCGGCAGGGTCAAACCGCCAAATAACGAGTAGGAAATCAACCAAGGTTCAACTCAGTGAAAACTGAAAAAAAGATCGAAAAGGATCTTGACCTGAACCAGGGAAAGCGTAAAATACGCATCCCGCTTCACTGAAGAAGCGAACGCTCTTTAACAATATACCAAGCCAAGCAAA